>JBCCYD010000018.1:0-28523 GCA_039190385.1 Cyanobacteria bacterium P01_F01_bin.143
AAACATCTTGCTCTGAATATGCTGAGGACTGTTCAGAAAAAACGACAGTCAATCAAAGGATTACGCAAACAAGCTGGGTGGAATGATTCCGTCCTCAAATCCTTACTTTATGCTGCCACAAAAGTGTGAGGTAGCCCTGAACCTTTGCTTCAATTTGTCTAAAACTGTTGTTAAATCTTTCAATGCAGCTTGCATTGCCTGTTCCCTTTACTACATATCGATGACGTTTACAAGAGACAACTGCACTATATGCAGCACAAAAGTCATTGTCAGGATGCACACTGACGATAGACTGGCGGCAATGAATTCCATAATTTTCTAGCAGTTTTCTCATCGCGATCGCGCAGCGCTAGCATTCGGCTGACCTCACAGCGCCTCGCTTTGCCGAGATCGCCAATATGAACTCCTACAATTTCTCTGATGTCAGCATCCAATGTAAGTTAAATCCTTTGCTTATTGTTTTTTTGATCAAAAACTGATTCACTTAATGTCGCTTATTAGCCTACAATATTTGCTGAAATTTTTCTCAATTTAAAATGCGTTTGCCCTAATATAACAACTAATAGAAAAAATTAAGAACTCTATGAAACTTAAGTTATATCGAATTACCGCTTTTGTCGTTACAAGTTTAGCCTATGCTTTTATATATTTAGGAGTTCCTGTTTCAGCTCAAGAAGCCGAAGCAAATCCGATTGAAGCTACGATCACCGGGGAAACAATTCCAGGAAATGCAAAAACAATATCAGACCCGACAATCTTGATCGAAGAATTAGAATTACTTGTTAAGCCTCTAACACTAGAAGAACTAGAAAATGAAGCTGCTGCTTGGCTCTTACTGCTGAAAAATAAAGTTCAAGAAATTAGTGATACTGAAATTGCTATTAAGCGCGAAAATAAAAAGATTGAGGCTGAGCAACAAACAATTAAACTACTTGAAAATGCGAAAGAGAAGCTTGTAGCCGCTGAAAAAGCTAAAGCAGAGGCTCAACCAGATACTCCCGAATACGAAGCGGCAATTAAGCAACTAGAAAAAGCCAAAGAAGCATTAAAAAAAGCTGAAACCTCAGTCCAAGAATTGACTAAAACCGAAGCAGACTTAACGGAAAACCAGGCACTACAAGAAAATGTCGAGCAGGCCAAGCAAGATAAAGAGATTAAAGAAGCTCAGATTATTCTTGATAAAGCGAAAAAAGCCAACAAAGACATAGCCTCTGATTTGACTGAGTATGAAGATGCCACGGCCAAGATTGAGGCACTAGAAGAATCGATTAATAACCTAGAAAAGGCCGAAGAAGATCTGGCCAGTAAAATTCCTGATTCACCAGAATATAAAGAAGCGGAAGGAATTGTCGATCAAGCACGTGAAGCCGTGAAAAAAGCGAGAGCTGAGCTGACAAAAATCATGCCTGGGTTAGAGGATGAAACCTCTGGATTGACAGGCGCAGTGATCGCGGAAGGTCAGGAAGAAGTGGTAACTCCAGCTCAAAAAGCGGCAGAAATTGAAGAACTATTTACCCAAGCTACTTCTGAGCTTGAAAATACTGATGCCGAGCAGTTGGAAAAGATCACTGAAGAACTTGAGAAGAAGGCGGAAGAGGAAGGGGAGCTAAAAAAACAACTTGTTGTTAACGCAACTGATTTACAGCTAGAACAGTCAGCAATTGTTGATCGTCTCAACGTTGTTTTAGGTGCTTTAGACAAAAAAGGTGGTGACACCGAATCCTATCGCAAATACATCGATGCTGTTACTGGGGTTGAGCTTGATATTACTGACACAGAAGGACTAGGCGTCAGATTAATTAGCTGGATCACTTCACCAGATGGAGGGTTAAACTTAATCATTAGCTTGGCCAAATTTGGTGGGATTTTAATTGTTACAGTGATTGTTGCTCCTCAACTAGGCAAGATCACTAATAATATTCTGGGGCGAATTAGTGGGATGTCAGCTCTATTCCGTAACTTTGTTGTGATAATAGTCAATCGCGGAACCTTAATTGCTGGTGCTTTGATCGCATTAGCAGCGATAGGAGTGAATTTAGGCCCGATTATAGCTTTGGTTGGGGGGGCAAGTTTCGTCTTAGCTTTTGCCTTACAAAGCAACCTGGGAAACTTTGCCAGTGGATTGATGTTGCTTATCAATAAACCTTTTGATGTAGGGGATGAAGTAAATGTGGCAGGCTACTGGGCTTACGTAGACTCTATTTCTCTTGCCAGTACAAAAATAAAGGACTTTGACGGCAATATTATTACCTTGCCCAATAACACGGTTTGGGGCAGTGATATTATAAATTACACTCATTCCGATATCCGCAGGTTATCTTTCACTATCGATATCAAGTTCGAGCAAGATATGAATCGAGTTTACGATATGTGGATGAATATTACCTCCTCTCATCCTAAGGTTCTAGATACTCCAAAAGCTACTTGGTTTCCTTGGAATGCGAAATATAATTACTGTATTTCAATAAGTCTGAAGGCATGGTCGAAGACAGAAGATTACTGGACAGTCTATGTTGATATACTGAAAGAGTTGCAAAAGCGTATTATAGAGTTAAATATTGAGTTAACAGCACCGCTACAAGAGATTAAACTCGATCAGTATCTTCCTGTAACTATGGCTAGCAAAAAAACGCTACTGGAACAAAAGTCAAATTCAAGTGAAGACTAAAATTACCCATTATCTAAGAATTCCCGCTATACCATCTCAAGAGAACTCTAGCTAAGCGAGCGGAATCATGACGAACATAGCCAGTTTCGGGATCTTCTTCCATGATATTGGCAATCACAACCCTTCTACCTAAAGCAGAAATTTCTTCGCGATCGACATAAACAGGATGGGATTTATCATCTGCATAACGTCTTAAAGTTTCAGGGGATGGAGATCTGCGATGAACCATCACCGCATCAAATAGTTTCTGTTCGGCAATATTATCGATCGCTCGGATATGTTCGGCAACGGTATAACCTTCGGTTTCTCCTGGTTGGGTCATAATATTGCAAATATAAATGCGCGGCACTACAACTTTGGCCACCGCATCACAAATTTCTGGGACTAAAAAATTGGGAATAATACTGGTGTAGAGACTTCCTGGCCCAATAATAATATAGTCAGCTTCTTTGATTGCCGCGATCGCAGTTGGCAAAGCAGGAGGATTTGGCGGATTACAACCAACATATTTAATTTTTCCCTGGGCTTTGGGAATATTAGATTCCCCTTCAATGATTCGCCCATCTTCCATTTGTGCCCATAAACTAACATCACTCAATGTCGCAGGTAAAACTGTCCCTCGAACTGCCAGCACTTGAGAACTCGCGGCCACTGCTTGCTCCAAATCTCCCGTAATTTCGCTCATGGCAGTGAGAAATAAATTACCAAAACTATGACCGATCAAGCCATCCCCAGCTTCAAAACGATATTGAAATAATTCGGTTAATAATTTTTCTTCATCAGCTAAGGCCGCCAGGCAGTTACGAATATCTCCTGGGGGCAAAACACCAATTTCTCTTCTTAATCTTCCCGAAGATCCGCCATCATCGGCTACGGTGACGATCGCGGTAATGTTATTGCTATATTGTTTTAATCCTCTTAGCAATGTGGAAAGACCAGTTCCTCCACCCAAAACAACAATTTTCGGGCCTTTATTCAATCGACGATGAGCTATTAGCATATCCACTAACTCTTCATCGCGATCAGGTAGCAAAACATCTGTAATTGAACCCACAGTTCGAGATTGCCCCCACAAGACTAAAGCTAAACCAAATAAAATTACTAAAGGGCCAGAGATATAGTTAGGAACAACGTTGGTAATAAAACTAAAGAATTCCGAGATAAACGATAAAATACGATAAATTGGCGTTAATTTAACCCAAATTGCTCCTCCTAAGAGAGCTAGGAGCAAACCACTGGTACTAATTAATAACCATCGTTTGACGAATAGTCCAGGAGCTAGCCATTTAAACAAGCGGTTGACTTTATCGGAACTTTTTTTCCTCATTGGGGATTAGGCTTTATGCTGTATGCGGTCCGCAAAGCGGATCTCTTCGAGATCGCGGTTATCTGTATTTTCTACGATCACCTCACACGTATAGCATATGCAGGGAGATCTTCGCATCGGGAATTGCACGAGAATATAGAAGAGACGTGTCGGCGACACATCTGTACAGAAGTAATTATATTCAGAGGAAAACATGCTTTGTATCGGACATCGTGGAGCTATGGGCTATGAGCCTGAAAATACTTTATTGTCGATCGCGAAAGCTTTAGAGTTCGGGGTAGATTGGATTGAAATTGATGTTTATCATATTGAAAATAATTTGGTAGTTTTTCACGATCGCGATTTATCAAGAACGACTAATGGCACTGGCGATATTTGCGATCGCTCTTTTGACTATCTGCGATCGCTTGATGCGGGAAAGGGGCAACAGATTCCCACTTTAGCTGAAGTATTTGATTTAGTTAATCGGCGCTGTGGGATTAATATCGAACTAAAAGGCAGCAATACAGCAGGATTAGTCATTAAACTAATTCAAGAATATATTGAGCAAGGATGGGAATACGCAGATTTTTTAGTTTCCTCTTTCAATCATTATGAATTGAAACAAATTAAAGATATTTGTCCTCAAATCGCGATCGGGATTATCATTTATGGCTTACCGTTACATTATCTCAATATCGCAACAGAATTACAGGCAGTAGCAATCATAGCTAACTACGATTTTATAACCAAAGAAATAGTACAGAATATACAAAATCAAGGATTTAGAATTTTCGTTTACACTGTCAATAAGTCAGAGGAGATTAATATTATGAGGCTCTGGAATGTTGACGGTATATTTAGCAACTATCCCGACCGAGCTATTAATTGATTTTCTACTGCCTCTTTCTCATCAATTTCCTGAGATATCAGGCTATAAAAACGTTGGGATAGGTCGTTTTTTAGTGCAGATGGGGATTCGAGATCTTTGAGAATAAAAGGCTCAAAGTATTAAACGCGATCGCAGAATCACTGTATTTGATAACTGGCAATTAAAAGATTATGTCTGTTCTGGGATGAATTGGGCAACTTAATGTGAGAAAATTGTAAGAAAGATTGGCACAATCATTATCATGAACAGAATATCAGTTGATTCTCAAATCCATTTTGGCAAACCTTGTATAACTGGCACACGAATTACTGTGCAAAGTGTTCTAGAACTATTGAATGAGGGATTGTCATTTGAAGAGATTCTGCGAGACTATTATTCTGATCTCGAAATAGAAGATATTCAAGCTTGTTTGCAATATGCGATTGCTTTAATCTCCGCAGAAGAAATTAACTTAGTATCTGCAATTCATTATTAATCAACAAGTTAATCAAAAATTTGGCTTAAAAACCAAAATTTCGTTGAGTTAACAGTTATGCAACCCAACGAAACATCAATAAATTATATAACTGCTAATATGCGGAGCGATATCATTTGGGACTGAATTAAGCCATCCGTGAGTAATACTCAACCACTAGTAGTTCGTTGATTTGAAGCGCAATCCATTCTCGTTCGATAATACCGTTAACCTTGCCGACTAAGGTATCTTTGTCAAATTCTAAATGACTGGGAAGATTTGCTAACCCAGGATATTCCATATTGCTTTTAATCAAATTGCGAGAGCGATCGCGATCTCGAGCCGTAATCACATCTCCAGGACGACATTGATAACTAGCAATATTGACAACTCTGCCATTGACAGTAATATGACCGTGATTGACTAATTGACGTGCCGCAGGAATTGTTCCTGCCATACCTAAACGAAATACGGTATTATCCAAACGCATTTCTAGAAATTCCAAGATAGTCTGTCCTGTAGAACCTGTAGCTCTACGAGCTTTACGGACATAGCGCACTAATTGCTTTTCTGTCACTCCATAATTAAAACGAAGCTTCTGTTTTTCTTCTAACCGAATTCCATATTCAGAACGTTTTTTACGAGCCTGACCATGTTGTCCTGGTGGATAAGCCTTGCGAGGGCTTTTTCTACTTAAGCCTGGTAATTCACCTAAACGACGCACAACCCTCAGACGAGGGCCTCTATATCGAGACATATAAAATACTCTCCATAACTTTAAAATTACAAAATAGTCCCAAATTTCTTATTATACCGTCTTCGGCTGAAATCTATGACAAAAAAAAGTCGCTATCTTCATAAGACAACGACAGTCCGATTAGTATTGATTCTTGATCACATCGATTTTAGATCTTTTATTATCTTTTCGCTAACTTTTTCGTTTTTACTTTCCGTAAACGAATTGATTCAGGCGTTACTTCAACAAGTTCATCGGGGCCAATATATTCTAAGGCTCTTTCCAAACTCATTTCTACAGGGGTTTGTAGCTGAACCAATTCATCACCAGAAGCTGCCCGATGGTTTGTTAATTGTTTGGCTTTGCAAACGTTAAGATCTAAATCTTGAGCGCGATTATGTTCTCCGACAATCATGCCTTTATAAACTTTGGTGCCTGGAGTAATAAAGAAGACTCCGCGATCTTCAGCATTTTTCATAGCGTAGAAGGTTGCGGTACCTTCTTCAAAGGCAATGATCACGCCATTGTAACGAGTTTCCAAATTGCCGCATAGCGGGCGATATTCGAGGAAACTATGATTCATAATTCCTTCGCCACGGGTGATACGAATAAATTCACCACGGAAACCAATTAAACCTCGTGCTGGAATGACAAATTCTAACTGAGTACGCTCCACGCTAGTTTGCATATCTTGCATTTCCCCTTTACGCTGTCCCAAACGTTCGATACAACTACCAACTGCATCTTCAGGAACATCAAGTACTAAATATTCGTAGGGTTCACAAGGTTGTCCGTTTATTTCGCGATAAATTACTTGAGGCTGAGATACTTGGAACTCATAACCTTCGCGACGCATGGTTTCAATGAGAATTCCTAAGTGAAGTTCGCCTCTTCCTGAGACTAGGAATTGCTCAGTTGATTCACCATCTTCGATTCTCAGGGCGACATTGGTTTCTAATTCTCGATTAAAGCGATCTCGTAGTTGTCTGGAAGTAACATAAGTCCCTTCTTGACCAGCGAAAGGAGAATTGTTAACTGAAAATGTCATTTGTAAAGTAGGTTCGTCTACTTTAATTAAAGGTAAGGCTTGAGGATCTTCAGGAGAAGTCAAGGTTTCCCCAATATTGGCATCAGCAAATCCGGCAACGGCCACGATATTTCCGGCGCTCGCTTCAGGGACATCAATGCGCGCTAGACCGTTAAAGCCCATTAGTTTAGAAACTTTGGATTTAACAATTTTGCCATCTTCTTTGACTAAGGCAACTTGTTGTCCTGCTTTAATTATTCCATTATGAACTCTACCGATAATAATTCTACCGAGGTAATCAGAATAGTCTAAAGTTGTTACCTGTAACTGTAGAGGTTTTTCGGGATCGCCTGCTGGTGGGGGAACATGATGGATAATCGCCTCAAACAGAGGTTTCATATCTACTTCTTCACCATCTATATCTTCTTTGGCAAATCCTGATAAACCAGAGGCATAGAGAGTTGTAAAGTCACATTGATCATCATCAGCACCCAGCTCAACAAATAGATCAAATACTTTATCTACCGCTTGGTCGGGGTCAGCACGGGGACGGTCGATTTTATTAACGACGACGATCGGGCGTAGACCTTTCTCTAAAGCTTTTTTGAGGACAAAGCGAGTTTGGGGCATGGGGCCTTCATTGGCATCGACAATTAAAATACAACCATCTACCATTCCCAGTACTCGTTCTACTTCTCCGCCGAAGTCGGCGTGTCCAGGAGTATCAACAATATTGATTAGAGTATCTTGATAACGAACTGCGGTATTTTTGGAGAGAATAGTGATGCCGCGTTCTCGTTCTAAATCGTTGGAGTCCATGACGCAATCTGGGACGTCTTCTCCTTCACGAAAAATACCCGATTGTTTCAGAAGTGCGTCTACTAGAGTCGTTTTGCCGTGATCGACATGGGCAATGATTGCCAGATTGCGAATAGGAAGAGACATAAGATTGGTCTAAAGACTTATTAGTTTTGTTTCGTTTGCTACAAATTTCTTAACAATTATAACCTAGCTCTGGCTGATCATGATCGTTAGGCCTAATTCAAGAATCGCGATCGTCAATTTAGATTTACTTAAATCATCATTGAATTGTAATACATTGATGAAGAATCAGAGGTTATTACTCAATGGATAAATTAATCAACTGATAGAAAAATTGTGATTGTATAAATTGGATTTTATCTAAGCAATTAACTTTGTATAAATACAAGTTAGAATTTTTGTAACGGTTTATGCACTATTCTTAAGATTCACCTTTTTCCGATCTTTTATACTACATTCTTTATAAGAACATACTAATAGTAGATAGAATGGGACGAAATTCACTATATGTCATCGGTATTGGTGGAACAGGGGCTAAATGTTTAGAAGCAATCACCCATATAGCTTCTGTGGGATTATTGACCGATAGTGAAGTGAAGTTTCTCTTTGTAGATGCGGATGAAACTAATGGGAACTTGGAACGAACCAGAAGCAGCCTTAATATTTACAATCGCACTCATCATTTAATTGCCGCTCAAGGAGATAATATTTCTTGGGTAAAGACTCCAATTAATTCTTACACTCCAGATATTTGGTCACCTTTTAGTAATACCAGTACTAACAAAAATTTAGGTTCTTTTTTTGGTTACAATCATCTTCAACAAGGGGATAGTGGTTTGGGAGATTTATTTGATTTTCTTTATACTCAGGAGGAGCGTGAAGTAAACCTAGATGTCGGTTTTCGAGGAAATCCTGCCATTGGTGCTGCAGTAATGGGCAACTTGGACTTAGATTATCTTGAAGAGGATCCCTGGGCTGGATTAATCTATGATATTTTTTCTGATGTTGGCAGAGGTCAGACTCCCAGAATCTTTCTTTGTGGTTCTATTTTTGGAGGTACAGGAACTGCTGGATTAACAACTCTTGGAAGATTAATTTATAACAAGCTACAGGATGAGAAGATCCTGGGAGTGAAAATCGCCTGTCTATTTTTACTTCCATATTTTGGATTTTCCCAACCAATAGAAAAAGACGCTAATAATCGCGGAGTATACGCTGGATCTGAGCAATTTTTGTTGAATACAGAATTAGCTTTACGCCATTACAGTAGTCAAAACAAATATTTCGATACTGTTTATATCCTCGGGAATCACAACTTATCTAATTACGACTTTAGTATTGGTAAGAGTACCCAAAAAAACGAACCACATTTTCTTGAACTATATGCTTCTCTAGCAGCAAGGCATTTCTTAACGGAAACTGCTCAAGGTAAAAATGCTGTAGTTCTTAACAGTCGTAAATCAACCATGGGAATTACTTGGGATGATTTGCCGAATACAACTGAGACTAAATCAAAATTGGTTAATGCAACTCGCTTTGCGTATGTTTGGTTATCAAACATTGCTCCCGAATTAGATTATGGAAATCGAGAAGAATTAGCAAAGTTATCAAGGTATACTTTAAATTTTTATCGTCCCCAAGCAGGAGGATTAAGTAGTCTCTTTAATAAAAAAGGGGAAGATTATCCTAATTTTTACGATGCAGTAGAACAACAAAAGATCTCTGATATCACTGAATGGTGTCAAGACTATTTAAGATGGTTATTGGGGATTCATAAATGTGATGGTGATAATATTCAACTTTTTCAAGATGAAATTTTATCTAACTTAAATGATCAAGGAGCAAATTTAGGAGAGTTGATTCTCGACGATAACCGTGACAGAAATACCAAACAACAAGATACGGTACAAAGATTGCATCGGCAACTCGCAGAATTTTCTTCTTCCGAAAAAGGGACTGTCGGTTTAGCAAAAGCTTTGTATAAAGTTTGTAACTTATTGTAATTCATTTCTTGTCTTTATCTTTTTTTCGAATTATTTGCACGCTTATTGCTATTTCTATTGCCTCGTTTCCCAATATTATGTCTGAGCCAATTTTATTCTTACCCCAATTGAAAGCTAATGCTGATGTCATGCCTCTAAATGCTCCTGGAGAATGGCAAGTGCAATCAGATAAAGTGCTTTACAATGTCGCTTCTAGTCTAAGTTATGAATTTCCAGGAGCATTTAGAAATATTAGTTTGGTTCCTAACATGTGGGCGCGTCCATTGATAACGGAAATGATCTTATATGATGATCAAAATTCTTTTAGGGAGCAGATGATTCCAGCATGGCAAGGAATGTTAGCCATGATTGCATTGGCGGAGATTCGAGACTTTCCTTTAACCGCAAAATTACTAGAGCTAGGGAAACTAAGATATGAAGAAAACTTTGCTCGTTGCCTGTTTGAACTATTACCAGACTACAAAGGAAGAAATCTTTATACCCTAGATAATAAGCATCCTTGGGAAGATATCTACCTATTCTTATGGGATAAAAAGCCCATTGGGATGACATCTCCTACTACCATCGTGGTTCCAACTGAAAGAGGAAATTGGCAAGATTTACCTTGGTGGGATGATAACGAAAAAAGATTCAAATCTCCTCATAAGTTCCTTAATAAAGATGAAAAAGCTTTGCTCTGGTCTTGGTTAGACAACCTCACTAAGACTTTAACTAAATATAAGAAGAAAGCGAATAAAGAGCGAGGAGATGAAACGGCGATCGATATCATGAGAGGACTACTCACATATTATCAGAGCAGTTTAACTCGAATTGATGAACAAAGACTCATCTTAAGTGATGATCCAATCTTCTTTGGATTACATATTAATCGAGGAGTTTTAGAAGCTCTTAATCGTCCTCTCAAAATACTAGATAAAGAATCTAGTGTTCGGCTTATTCCCAGTCGTGAAAAAGATAAAAATGGTAACCCTCCATTACTCATTTACGATCCAGAAATGCCAAGGGTTTGGAACGAAAAGCCACAAAATATCTGGATTCATGGCGGAAAAACCCTAGCTTCTCTTAAGCGGGAAGATTGTTCTAAATTTAAAGAACTGTGGACAGAAGTAAATTTAGTTAGACCAGACGAGCTATTCTTGCCAGAACTAAAATTTATCGAGCTAGAAAACGCTTTCCCAGGAGCATTATCACCCAAAGTTGATCAACCTTTAGTCTTTGATGATCAACGAATAACACCTTTAATCCCCCTCAACCCAATATTGCTTGACTACTTCACTCCAGAAGATTTATTAAGTAAAATTAAATTTCAACAACTCAGAATAAGAGAAGGAATTAGTAGGATTAGACTAGTTTTAGATTTACCATTAAGTGGGGTTAGAGAAGATCTGGCACCAGAGAACTATCGCTTATTTAAAGATTATGATCTCAAAGCAGAAAATAGTTTGGGAGATCAACTGCCAGTATTACAAATCTGGCCCAATTTTCAGAAAAAAGATTGGCGAGAATATTATATTTTTTACGGTGATGAAGAATTGGCAGAATATACTTTCAAAATAGCTTGCCCTCAGGCAAAAAGGGTTAATTCATTTAAAGAAGGATTTGGCAACTTCTTGATATCGGCTATAGAAGATTTTCCTGAATATTTACCTTGTACCGATTTTTATAATCAACCAATAGGCTTAATTTTACTTAAATCTCCGAAAGAAATTAAAGCTCATAATCATTGGCAGGTTGGTTTAGATTTTAATTCGTCTTTTACTAATGTTTATATTAGAGTTAATAATCAGAACTTAACTCATCCTTTAGAATCTAAAAATTTGCAACTTCAAGTAACAAACTCATGGGAATCAAATCGAATTAATACTTTGTTTGAGTATTTCATTCCTGAAACATTTAAACCGGCTTTCAATCAAAAATCATTTCCTATACAGAGTTGTTTAACCACTAGAGGCAAAAACTCTAACAGCACAAAAATGTTACCTATATTGGATGGGAGAATTTATGTTCCTAATTATGATAGATTTGAGGCTAAAAAAGACTGGGTAAAGAATGATCTGAATTGGGCTTTTGATAATCACGAATATACTGAAATTTTTCTCAAGCATTTAGCTTTGCATATTTCAGCTTTAGCAGCAGAAGCAGGAGTTGATGAAATACAATGGTCTTTGTCATATCCTTCAGCTCTTTCTAGAAGCTATATTTTAACTTATTCTGATGCTTGGGCTAATGCAGCCAAAGAGTTAGAAGCATCTACAGGAATTAAGCAAAAATTTCTAGATATTAGATCAAAACACTTCCGACCCGAAAGTTTAGCTTTTGCTCAGTATTTTGCTGATCTGAAAAATGAAGATTTTAGTTATGCAACTTGCATTTATATAAAAGATGATGTCTCCGATATTTCTATTTGGAAAGATAATAATCTTGTCCATCAGTGTTCTGTTAAATTAGCAGGACAAGATATTTTTTCACAAGCCATTAGATTAAATCCAAAATTTGCAGAAGAACAATTTGGGTTTAAGCCTAGCGAGTGGAAATGTTTAGATCGTAATAATTTTAGTGTCAAACTTAATCGCTGGTTACGTTACAGCAGCCAAAAATGGTTGGTTGATAGTAAGGTCTTACAAAAAGAAGATCAAGATTTCCAAGAAGAATTTCAAGAACTTACTCGATTAATTGCTATTGGTATTGCTGGAATATATTATTACATTGGTATTTTGTTAAAAGTTCTTTACGAAGAAAAGAAAATTGACCAAGAAAAAATTCCTACTATTTATATTGGAGGAAGTGCATCACAAGTTTTAGATTGGCTAGATCCAAGGGGCAAATTTGATCATAATTCAGAAATATATGAGTTATTTAGTCGAATGTTAAGCGTAGCTTCTGGGTTTGAAGATATAAAGGAAATAACTAGATTAAGTCTCTATCCACAAGATGAAATAGCTTGTGCTTTAGCTCTTAATAAAACAAAATTAAAAAGAAAAGGATTAATAAAAAAACTAATGAAAAAGACTATTATTTCTGGAGAAAGCTGTATTATTAATGGAGAAAAGTTGGCAAGTCATCAGCGATTGAGCCTAAGCGATATCGATGATGATATCACAGAATTTAATATTCCCAATTTAGTAGAAATTCCAAAATTTATTCATCAATTCCATCAAGCCATTAAAGATTTAAAATTAGATCAAATTTCTGTTTTGGAAGGCTATAATCCCAGTCTAGCTATAGAGGACAATTCTAGATTATTTCAAGATACTCGCAGAGAATTAGATAATATGTTGCTTGATATTAAAGGTGATTCAAAAAATATTCGCCTAGAAAGTGGCTTCATCTTAGGATTAAAAGCCTTACTCAAAGTTCTGGGCAAACAATGGACTCGCAGATAACTAAATACTGAAATGATTTTACCAAGTACTATTTAGTTGGAGAAAACTATTAGCTTATAGCGTTTCTCAAATTGGCGAGGTACAAAATCATAAGCTAATCGCTATATGGAGTAAGAGTTTAGGTGTACTCCATGAAAGTGAGAAACGCTATATCCTTAAAATATAATTTATGACGATACATGAACAACTCGAAAACCAATATAGCTGATGCAAGAATCACGTGTATTATAATCACGAGATGCGGAGAGCCAGTACCAAGGATTGTTATTCCAAGAGCCACCGCGTATGACTTTCATGGAACTATCTCTTGATGATAACCAAGCATTTCCATCTTCTGGTAAACCTTCATAATTTTCATGCCAATCATCTGTGCACCATTCCCAAAGATTTCCGTGCATATCGTATAGTCCAAAGGCGTTAGGGGGAAAACTTCCTACTGGTGTGGTTTCTTGGCGATATTCTCCTTTAGGTTCGCTAGCATAAGTTGTTCTAGCATTATAGTTAGCTTGTTTATCTGTGATAGTTTTACCGCAATAAAATGGAGTATTTGTCATAGCACGACAAGCATATTCCCATTCTGCTTCGGTCGGTAAACGATATTGTTTTTCAGTTTCGCTAGATAATCTCTGGCAAAATTCTACTGCATCGTCCCAAGAAACTTTTTCTACAGGAAGATTATTCCCTTGAAAGCGAGAAGGCTCAAGTTTGAGTTCGCGTTCAATCTGAGGCAGAGTAGCAACTAGTTTCCATTGTTCTTGCGTTATAAGGTGTTTTCCGATAAAGAAAGTTTGAATTGCTACTTCATGTTGTGGTTTTTCCCTTCTAAATCCATCCCAATTAAATCTTTTAGCAAGCTTTTCTATTTCATCATCTTTTGTTCCCATTAGAAATTTTCCTCCAGGAATCTCAACCATATCAAAAGTGATACCGTCGCCTAAATCTTCGGTGAAATATTTAGCGTGACCTGTTTTTAGCTTGATTGCTTGACCTCTAGTATTTAAAGTTACTATTGGAAAATCAAATTCTTCTAATTTTTCTTCAGTAGGAGAAATGGCTAACTTTCTCTTAGGAGTGTACTCTTGAGAAATCTGTAAATCCTTAGGTTTATGACCTGTAATTCCCCACATTAATCTTCCCATTGGATTAGATTTAGCATTTCGAAAATCAACCCAAGTAAACCCACTAAGAAAAATTGGCAAGTCTGGTTTTTGAGGCGCATTAGTAAGTAAAACTGGAATAACAGCACAACCTTGGTTCACAAAGTGGCGTAAATAAGCATCAATTTCCATCTTTTGCCAAGGGCCAGTTCCATTTTCCCCAACAAAAACAGCTGCTGATTTGATGTTATGAATCTGTTTTTCAAGTTCTGGCTGCCAAGGGAATCCAGGCTGTAACTCCCAATAATCTAGCCAGGGTTTTAATCCTTTTTTCTGAAGTTGCTGCGCAATTTCTAGGACTTCAAGTTTATCCTGGCTATTGTGACAAAGGAAAACATCAAACTCTTGAGACATCTATAATACTTTACTCCTTACAATATCTAAGCCAAATTTAGAGAGAAAGTTAAAAATTTTTTTTATACAAGATTATTCTCTAAAGCTAGTCTAATCAATTCAGCTCGATTACTTGTCTCTGTCTTCCTTAATAAACCACTCACATACTTCTCGATTGTGCGATGGGATAAATGAAGTTCTTTTCCAATATCCATATTAGAAGAACCTTGAGATAATAGATTAAGTACTTCCTGTTCTCTCTTTGTAAGTTTAAGTTGATCCGCTAGAAGATTAGTCGATTGTTCAGTGTTTTCATTAATCTTTACTGGTTCAGCTTGTTGCTTTTGTATTGAAGAAAATAGTTCTTGATTAATTATTTGCGATCGCTCTAACAGATTACGAATAATTGCCCCCAACTCACTCATCTCAAAAGGCTTGGGTAAATAAATATCACAGCCCGCTTGATAACCTTTGATTCTTTGCTCTATCTCAGCATATTCAGTCAGAAAAATTACCGGCAATAGTCTAAATTGAGGAAGTTGCCGGATTTGCTTGATCAATTGATAACCATCATGCTTAGGCATATTAATATCAGATATAACCAGATGGGGATGATATTTTTCTAACAAAGATAATGCCTGTTCTCCATCCTCAGCAGTAATTACCGAGTAGCCAGAAATCTCCAAATAATCATGAACTGCTAATCGAATTCCAGGGTCATCTTCTGCAATCAGGATTAATAAAGGCATAAACTACGGTTTACCCGATTTAGTGGACTTTTTGTCAATTCAGTTAATCAAGATTAGGGGAAAATTCAGAATCAAAAAAATCGTAACAATCATAAGCTGGATAATTTCAGCTTCAGTCGTTTTCCCTCAAATACTTCCTCATATTGCATTGACTTAACATTATTTTACATATCATACACTTTATCTTAATTATTTTTTAATATTTTTTCGTTCTACATTCAGTGGCAATTATTAATTGAGGTGAGCATTTCCCACCTCAATTAATTCATAAAAGCCTGGTTAACAAGAATAAAAAACTATAGCAATTCTCATACTGGTGAGGTATATCTGAGGCTAGTGACTGGTGATTGGGGACTGGGAAGAAGGAGACGCATGCATTTCCCAATCCCTAATCCCTAATTCCTAATCCCTAAAACTAATAAATTCTGTACCTCATGAATCCGAGAAACGCTATATTGCTATTATTCTTGCCAAGAAACTTTGAGACTATCAGGTCTACTAAAATCGCCTTCTAGCAAAACATTGCGCTTATTAGCATGGAGATGACGGAGGATTTTGTAAACGACTTCGATGTCATTACTTGCTTGAGCTTTTTGGGCTAGTTCTGCGATCGCGATCGCAGATTTGGTGTTTCTCAGTTCATTAATCACTCGCCCTTGCAATTGCAGAACTGAAGCAGCAGCTTTCTTCCCAGCTTCCACTCCTGGTTGGTGATAGGCATTAATATTCACCAAGGAAGCATAAAGACTTACTGCTCTTTCATAAAGTGCAATCATTGCCCCGACGGTAATTTCGTTAACTTGAGAGATTGTGATTGTAATTGAGTCTCGTTGTTTTTCATTCAATGCTTCACGGGTGCCCAAAAGGAACCCGAGTAGATAGTCTCCTGAAGTAATGCCTGGTTCAATTTCTACTGGTTCCCCTTCTCGATCTTCTAAGACCTCAATGAAAGTGATAAAGAAATTATTTACGCCCTCGCGCAATTGTTGGACATAGGCATGTTGGTCGGTAGAACCTTTATTGCCATAAACAGCAATCCCTTGATTGACAATATTGCCATCTAAGTCTTTTTCTTTCCCCAAAGACTCCATGATTAACTGCTGAAGATATCGGCTAAAAAGTAAGAGGCTATCTTTATAAGGTAAAATAACCATATCCTTTTCCCCTTTACCATTGCCAGAACAATACCAAGACATAGCAAGTAAAGCAGCGGGATTATTTTTAAGATCGCTTTTACGAGTCAGAGCATCCATCATTTTGGCTCCTTTGAGCATGCCCCGCACATAAATTCCCTGGAGCGCTGCTGCGGCTAAACCTACGGCGGATAATTCGGAAGTTCGACCGCCGACCCAATCTCTCATGGGAAAGGTGGCGAGCCAACCTTCTCGTTCCGCGATCGCTTCTAATTTACTCGATTTGCCGGTAATAGCAAAAGCATGGGCAGCAAAATCTAAACCATGATCTTCATAAACTTTTTTCACTTCGAGCATCCCGTTGCGGGTTTCGGGAGTTCCCCCAGATTTAGAAATTACGGAAACGAGGGTTGTGGGCAAGCGATCGCCAATCTCGGCCATGACCGTATCGATTCCTTTGGGATCGGTATTATCAATAAAATGAATTTTGAGCGGGGCATCGATTTTAGCTAAAGCCTGAGCCACAAATTGAGGTCCCAATGCCGAGCCACCAATCCCGATCGACAGAATATCGGTAAATTTTCCGCCACTGGGAGGGTGGATAATGCCACTGTGGACCTTGTCTTTAAAATCGATTATTTTACTTTGAGTTTCGACGATATCCTGTCTGAGTTCTTCTGTCGGTGCGAGCTCAGGATCTCTAAGCCAATAATGACCTACCATCCGCTTTTCATCGGGGTTTGCGATCGCACCACCTTCCAACGCTTCTAGATCTTTGAAGGCTTTGTCAAACTTCGGCTTCATTTTTTTGACAAAAGCATCATCAAAACTCATCCGACTGACATCTAAATAAAATCCTAATTCTTCGTTGTAATATAGCCAGTCTTGATAGTGTTCCCAAAGTTGAGCATTATCCATAGATTTTTTAGCCTTGTGCGTCTTATTCTCCTTCAAGTTTAATTTACGGCATCTTGGGCACTCTTGGGCTTTAGGTTTTCTCTAAATTCTGAACTGAATAACTTTTGTAGGGGCGAATGGCCATTCGCCCCTACTGATAACTGATCACTGTTAACTGTTAACTGTCCAAGTCTCCTTCCATAACAGTTGCGATCGCCTGACCTGTATTTTCCTTAAACTCTTTGATATCAATGCGATTTAACATCAGCACCGCCACAATCATTCCCAAAGCCTGCAAGGCAAATACCGAACCATAGGCAACTAGAGGAATCGTAAAAATAACGCGAGTAGTATCAAGTACAATCCCACCAACCAGAGTCGCGCAAGCTCTCGACATTGCTTGAGCTAAACCCCAAGCGCCAAGAAAAGTCCCCGCAGTTTCTGCCAGGGTAAAATCTAGCATCAAGCTAATACTGCCAATTGTTGCCATTCCAGCAGCAGCGCCAAATAAAACCACTGCCAATTTTAAAATATTTTCTTCTTGGGTAAAACCAGAAAGAATAATTAAGCCGAAACTTCCCGCAACTAAAAGACAACCGAGCTTGGTAGTTAACTTCTTGCCTAAACGAGGCACAATCAAAAATCCTGTCAAGCTATAACCAATTAAAATTCCAATACCCCAATTAGCATTCAGTTGTGTCGTTGCTGCGATCGACATACCGAAAACTTCGCCCCCATAGGGCTCTAATACTGCTTCCTGCATAAATAAACTAATAGTTATTAAACACAAGAAAGAAAAAAAGATTGCAGTTTGCCGACTTGAGGTTAAAACTTGCAAGGACTCACCTAGCGTGAGATTATCCTCTCTGGTGCCATTATTAGTGCGATCGCCAAAGCGGGAATATTTCTTTTCCACACCCCAAGTAGCAATCAAAGTTAGAGTAATCACCACAAAAGGCACGATCGCAAAAATAGAATTAATCGTACCTTGCAAATTTTCTAGGGGAATTTGACCAGCTTCGACACCGCCTGGATTAATATTCTTCAGTAATATGCTACCGCTAACACCCCCAATGACAATCCCTACCATCAACATTGACCAGACAATAGCCACTAATTTAGACCGAGTTTTCTCTTCGGAAATATCTACCAATAAAGCGGTAAAAGGAATAGAGCTGGCACTAATCGCTAAACCATAAACAACCATTATAAGACCCAATATAGATGACCAAGCAATGGTTTGGGTATCCCAGATCCATCCTTCATTGGCTCTAACAATTGCTCCTAATTGCCAAACTGCTTGGACTGCTAAAAAAACTGCGGTACTAAAAACTACAGCACCTAATCGAATGTAGCCAGTACGATATCGACCAAAAAGCGGCTTAGAATCAGATAATTGTCCGAACCAAACCCGAGCTGGTGCCACAAATTGAGATAAAGCTAATACCCCTGCAGTGATAGTGGCAGGAATTCCCAACTCACTAATCATGACGCGATTGAGGACAGCCAGGGTTAAAACGGCCATTAGTCCTAATGCCATATTAAATAAACCAAGGCGAAAGATAGTGAATATACCAACCTTTCGTTTCGGCGATCGATTAGTTTCTAGATAATCGTTGATAGTCATTTATTGTTAAAATTTTGGTCAAAAAAAATACACAGTTGCTTCAATGAGATTGTACTGTGTATTCATCAGAGAAAATAGAAGAGTAATTTAGATTATCCTGAAAACTTATCAAAAAAGTATTAAGGTTGAACTGGTAATTTTTCTTTTTTAATGCGATCGCTGACTTTGCGCAACACGCCATTAATAAAGCGAAATCCCTCATCATCAGAATATCTTTTCGCCAACTCCACCGCCTCATCGATCGCGACTCTAATCGGTAGTTCAAGATATAACATTTCAGCAACAGAGATTCGCAGAATATCCTGATCGATTTTCGGTAGTCGACTGAGCTGCCATGCGACCAATACCTCTTCAATATACTGTTCGATATATTGTCGATTTTCTTTGACCGCAGAAATAATCGCGATCGCATATTCTCTCACTTTTTCTTGATTACTCAACTGAACAAATTCAGGAAGTTCAATCGCAATTCCCAAGCGATTAATTGCTTTTTGGGTTAACCCCACAGCATCAGATACCATTAGTTTTGCACTATCTAAATCCTGGCTACGAATTTGGCTACTGAGAAGACGCTCTTCACCACGTTTAGTTTCAGCGCTAGCAGTTTCCAAAATATCCTGAACTTCTGCGGTTAAAGTTCTCACAGCTCCCAACATTAGATCTTCTAGGTCTTGTTTGGCAAGTTTACTCGGACTAGTTTTAATTTGACTAATACTTAAAAGTGCTAATTCGCGGGCAAT
The DNA here is from genome assembly GCA_039190385.1 of Cyanobacteria bacterium P01_F01_bin.143. Taxonomy (GTDB): domain Bacteria; phylum Cyanobacteriota; class Cyanobacteriia; order Cyanobacteriales; family Xenococcaceae; genus Xenococcus. The sequence continues at coordinate 19,928 of JBCCYD010000018.1, forward strand.
ACTTCGAGGTTGTTGACGAGGAGGCATAGGGTCAGTTATCAGTTGGCAGTTATTAGTCTATCAGTAGGGGCGGCCCTTCGACCCGATAAAAGTTAGCAATTAGCCATTAACAATTTAAGAATCTTCTACTACAGGAGTTTTTAAAGATAATTTCTGGTAAGCCGTTGGTAAAGGTACGGATAAATTAGGAGCAGAAGCCATTTCCGGATTAACAATCCCCCCAGAAATCAGAACTTTAAAAGCATCTTCTATAGAAATATCCAAATCAATAGTCTCCACCTCCGGAACCATGGCATACCAACCAGAAGTAGGATTAGGAGTAGTTGGAATAAAGACACTAATCATTTTTTCTGGAAGATGGTCTTGCAATTGAGCGCTAACCGCCCCAGTCACAAATCCGATTGTCCAAATACCTTTACGAGGATACTCTAACATTACCACTCGACTAAAGCGACTCTTAGAATCCCTCAACAGAGTTTCGAGAATTTGCTTTAAAGTTTTATAAACCGAACCCGCCAAAGGAATTGCTTGTAACAACTGTTCCCCGAAGTCTAATAACCAGCGCCCAACAATATTTCTTGCCATCAGACCAATCACAAGGATTGATAATAGGGGCACAGCAAACCCAACTGCAAGATTGAGAAAATTGGTTAAGATCGGATTTAAACTATCAAAAGGATTAACCTGTTTGGGAATACGAGTCAATAGATCAATGACCCATTTAGCAATAGTGATAGCTAGCCAAATAGTCGTAGCAAGGGGAATTACAACTAAAAAACCTGCTATCAAATCATTCTTTAAATCTTGCTTTAAGCGTTGCAGCACAGAGTGCAAACTCTCCTAAATATTCTGACAACAAAATTGATCCCAAACTAGATATTACTCATAAATCCTGCAAATAATCATTACAAGTATTGACTGAATAATCTTCGTATGCGTATCTTAACGATAGCAAAAAATGAATTTTCTAGTTAGCGACAGATCTCATTCATATTCTACCCTGTGCTGCTGTCATCGCAATCAAACAAAACCGCAGATTATTTACTCTATCGGCGGGATGAGAATTTTTTATTACTACTTTTTGTAGTCTTATTAGATAAAGATTGAAGTCCAAACCAGCCCATCAATAGATAGCCAACAGAGAGTAGTAAACTACTGATCCCCACCCGTAAACCTTGTTTAACTGCCTGAGTTTTCGCTTTACTTTTCTGTGCTGAAGTTTCTGTGGCTAATTTATTTTGGGCTTCTTGAAGACGAGCATCAATGGTTTCTGGATTTTTGGTATTCTTGCTTAAGCTTTCTAATTGTTCTTTCGTACTAGCTAATTGTTGTCGCTGTTGTGAACTGATAGTTTGCCCCTCTATTTTTCCGCTATTTAAAGCTTGATCGATATCACTAATTCTTCGGGTGATAAGTTGGGCATTTTGAGGATCTTTGAGCTGTTCATATCTTTGAGTGATTAGAGATTGAGCTTCTTCGGTACTTGCATCAATTTGAGCTAAGTTTTGCGAACTGATAATTCGTAGATTATTTAGATGTAAGGGAACTAAAAGAAAGAAGATGACACCCAAAAATAAAGATAAGAAAAATGCTGGTGGTTTGAGGTCAAAACCCTGATTCTTTGTCCCTTTTGAGATGCTCGATTCAACCCAATAACTTAGCATAATAAATGCTATTCCTACCATCGGCACAATACCGCGATCTACAATTTGACTAGTAAAAGTAATTTGCCATTGAATATCTGAGGGTTGAAAAGGAATTGCTAAAGTCAGATAGTCTAAAAGGGATGTGAGAATGAGAATTCCCCCAATAGTTTTGAGACAAAGGGATGTAAAATTGGAAACTTTAGAGCTACTCATGATTTTTGTAAGAATATGACCTAATAACCTTGACAAATTCACCCGCATAGCAAAGTAAGAGAGAGTTTGACAAGCTTTCTAATCTGCCCATCTTAGCCTCGGAATAGGTAAATTGGCTTCCTCATATTCTGGATGCAACACAGAGCTCCCTCATACCTTAATAATACAGCTTCACAAATGCTTAATATGAAATCTTGAGCAATATGATTATTTCATAGAAGGTCTTAAATTAATTCTATATTGATCGTCCTAAGCTAAGATTGACTAATTTAATCTAACCAAATAAAAATCTAGTTTAAGGTGCTTAATAAGCTGCTGTTCATCCCAAATAAGTTTTTCCTATTCCATCAATCCCATCTACAATGGTTATATACTTACAATAATTGAGGAAATACTCTTAAGTAAAAACTCAAGATATTCAATATAGTCAAGGTGTTAATTTTAATTAAAATGAGCATTTCTTTTTTTGTAATTTTTTTAGGTATTCTTGATTCTTCTTTATGAGAAAAAGCAGGTAGTTTTATTATTTATAAAAAGTCACTTCAAGTTGACTTCAAAAACAGAAACACAATCTAATGAATTCAGAAACAAAATCATACGAAGCACAAATATTACAGCAGCTAATCGATAATGCAAAAGCAATAGCTGTGATGCAAAAAGAAATATTGGATATTAAATCAGAAATATCTGAGATAAAAACAGAATTAAAAGAAGTCAAAGCTACAGCAAATCGTTCTGAATGGTGGCTTAGAGCGATCGCGGGAGCAATAGTAGTTTCCTTTTTCAAGGATCAATTGATGAGTTTCTTATTAAATTAAGCCTTACTTTACTAAAATCTCAACTCATATTCCAAAATAGTGCGACTCTCATCCTCAAAATTAGTCGAACCCCGCAGAATAAAATTTTCACTGAAATTGTAGCGAATCCCCACCTGTGCTGGAATCTCACCGATACTTAAAATCTTCAGCACAGAAAAAGAAATCTTATCAGTCACATTAATCGCAATTTCTCCCGCCAAAGCATCCCGACGATCGCGCTCCTGACTTTCATCAATAATTTGTGTGGGGAAAAGTCTAATATCTCCAATGGGAAAAGCATTATTAAACTCCGCATTCAAACTGCCGAACAAAGCAGAACCCGCCAAATTTGCCAAACCCAAAGTACTATTACCCCTGCCCAAAGTATCCACAAAACCACCACCCAATAAAGCCAAAATTTGCGTTTGACTCCGAGGTGGACTACTCGTAAGTTGAATTTGATTGGCAATCTGACTGGCCAAACCATCAACCTGCGCTGAAATCCTTACCGTATCGAGAGTTCCCAAACTAAAAGTCGGACTATCCTCAATCTCAGTAGAAAGGGGATCTCTAGTAATCCGATTGCGCTTCGTTTCGATCGCTGATCCCACCAAATTAATATTCAAAAAAGGATCAAGCCCATTATTCCGCGAAAACCGAGCTGTATTCGGCTGCCCCTGCACTAAATTAAGCTGAGTCGTAAATAAATTCACTTGTCCCCGTTCCAAATTAATTGTTCCCTCCGGAAGCGGTTGCAAAAAAGTCCCCTCCAGATCCAAAATTCCCGTAGCAACAAAACTTGAAATAGGTGGCTGAGCAATCCTAATATTTTTCCCCAACTCAAGTTGTAAATTCTTATATTCCGTAACAGCCGGTAAACCCTGCTCCTCACTTAAATCAGCAGCACTAGTTGTTGTGGTATCACTCAGTAAAAAGGTACCATCCGATAAAATAATCGAACCCGTAATATCCGGCTCCGTTGCCGTGCCCAAAATTTGTAACTCACCTTGCACTCCGCCCTCGTACAACCCCTTGAGATCGATCGCCAAATCATCGAGATTAATCGTTAGGGGATTTTCCTGAACGCGATCGCGCACCAAAGGAATTGTTCCCCCCGCAGAAACCTGTCCTCCACCAAAATTACCCAGAAAATTGGCCACAGAAATACGATCAAAATCAAAATTAATTTGACTGTTAACATCAGATAACAACTCATCAGGTAAACTCCTAACAGCTATTTCACCACCTTCAATTATCACCGTCCCTTCCGCCTTCAATTCCCGAGCCTGATTCGTAGTTTGATCAAAATTTCCTTCCACATCCAAAACCACTTCCCCTAGACCATCAATCCAGTTAACTTCTCCATTAGACAAAATATTAATCAGAGCTAGTCCCTTATCTTTGATATTCAAACTAGCCGTCAGGCGATCGCTCTCAGGTTCAGTACTAGCAAAAGGCAATTGATAGGGAATATTCCCCTTAATCGTCAAAGGCTCCGCTTCCTCCGCCACTACACTACTTGCATTAAAAGTTAAAAGAGAATTATTATAATTAAAATAAGCTTCCGTCGATTGAATTGAAGTTTGATTGATCGCAGCATCACGAATTTTTAATTCTCCTTTGCCTCTTGGGTTATCGCTTGTTCCACTAACATTAGTTTCAGCATCAATAATTCCTTCAAAAGTAATCTCTGGGGGCAAAGCCACCACTTGTTCAATCAATTCAATAGGAATTGATCGCAGATCTACTTTTCCCGAAAGATTTTCTCCCCCCAAACTTCCCGTAAGAATCAGTTGCGGTTTAATCCCTTCCCCTTGGCTATCCAACAAACCTTTACTAGGAAAATCGATAGTTAGAGGCAATATCGTTAGAATATTATCCTTAAAATCTCCCTTAAGCGTTATCTGATCCGCCACCGTATTATCTTCAATTAGTTCCCCCTCTTGTAACTTGGCCCATTGCCATTGCTGCCCTTGAAAATTGAATTCCGCGTTAATACCCTCATTAAGCGAACCTGCAACCTCGATTTTGCCATCGAAATCACCCTGAAGATCTTTCAATTCGGGGAACAAAGAAGCAGCTTGTTGTTGCCGTTGTTTAAAATCGAGCCAAGCTTTCGTAGCAGAAAATAGCTGCATTTGGTGCCATATCGAATTACTATTTTTACCAACATCTAAAGGATCTGAATCTAGTTCGAGATCCGAGGCAGTGCTATATTCGCGATCGCCTGCTACCCGACCAAAATCCCTAAGTTCAAAGATTTCTAAGGCCACTAAAATATCTTGAATTTCCCCTTTTTCAACTGATACCAGCCCATCTAGCCGAATATCATCATCTTGCTGGACGACGTCTCCTTTTAGTTGATATATACTATTTCCCTGACGAAATTCCACATCCTCCACCGCTAGATAACCCGTGGCATAGTCGAGGTTTCCTGTGAGTTTATTGCCGCTAAATCTACCAAAAGCAGGCGAGGTGATAACCAGATTTCTGCCCGAAGTATCGAGGGTATTGAGATTAGAAGTAAAACTACCTGATAGTTTGCCTAATAAAGGTTGCGCCACGATATTTTCAGGAACCTCTAAATCAGGGCTTTTGATTGCAATAACTTTGAGTAATTCCAGAGGAAAATTGGTCATTTCCGTCTGCAAAATTTCCTGCTTGCCATTGCCGATGACCGAAAAATCTGGATGTTGGACTTCAAAAAATTGGGGGAAAAAATTGGGATCGAGATTTAACTGAATCTGTTGCTTTTGATCACTTAAAGATTCTCGCAAATCTAAATCAACTCCCGATGTGGGATTCATCCTTACCGTTCCCGACAAATTATCGGCGAAACTATAGGATTCCACCACTAAACTGCGCATAGTTAAGTCGCCGTCGATATTCATCAATGCAGGTGTGCCGCTCAGATAACCACGAAAATCAAATCTCCCAGTTTTATCTAAATTGACAGCCCAACTAGGAAGAGTAAGTTTTAAACGATTAACATCAAGCCAATTTGCTCTGGTGACGTCAAACTCAAAGTAATTAACTGCCGCTAATTTATCGGGAATTTCTTTGAAGAAACTGTTGTCTAATTCAATAAAACCTCTGGTATCAAGGTTATCTCCGGTCGCTTGCAGAACATCTAAGCGATAACCATCCCAAATAATATCCGCAGAAAAAGGTGATTCTAATAAATCAATGCCTTGGCTAAAAGCAACATTTCCCCTTGCTGAGACCTCAGTAGGATCTATTTTTGTAACTTGCCCCGTAACATCTAATTTTCCTGTGAGATTACCTTCGAGAATAAAATCATTAGAATTAGGATCGACAAATAAACTTAGATCAACCCCTTGGGGAATAATTACTGTTTGAAAATTACCATCTGCGATCGCCAAATTTCTCGCATCAAAAACTCCTTCGGGCAAGGTTAAACTACCATCTCCTTGGGCAATAACTCCTTCGGGGGTAATATTATCGACCGTTCCCGATAAATCAAAATTGCCATTAATCAAACCCGCAAACTGTTCTGGAGTTGTGGAATTTAATTGTTCGAGTTCTAAATTTTCCGCATCCGCGATCGCGCTCCAATCATTGCCTGTAATCTTTAAATCCGATAGTTGAACTTTTCCGGCTGCTAATTCGAGATCGCCAAACCCAGTAATTGTCGTTGCCTCTCCTGGTGGGGCACTCACTTTCCCCGTTAAGAAGACATCACCTTTAATTTGATCATTAAACTCGGTGGGGACTTCGGGAAATAATTGTCTAAGGTTGATTTGGTTAGTTGTAAAATCACCTTGCCAAATACCCGATTCCATATTGATTTGGGGTGAGAGTATCATGCCACCGACAGTATTAACCGTAGCTGTCCCCTCAGCAATCACAGTTTGCAGATTGGGATCGTTAATCTCTCCTGTGGCTTTAAAACTACCGTTAACCAAACCTGCACCAATAGTTTCGGGGAAATCTTTACCAAAAGGTAGACTATCAAACCTGACATCTGAGGCCAAAATTCGCGATCGCCATTCTCGATCTTGATAATTCAGATTACTTAATCTAACCAATCCTTCTCCAAGAACAAAATTTCCTCTGCCATTACTAATTTGAAAGGTACTTAGATCATCGGCTGTAAAATCAATTTGGGCATTGCCAGTTGCTAAACCCATTTCTAGAGGTAGTTTGGTTTCGTAACTTTGCGCGATCGCGCTACTAACTAATTTTTCGCCTTGAACATTTAAACTAACTTTTTGACTCGCATCCAGTTTAATCAGTCCCTGGGCTTGAATTCTGCCACCAGCTTGGGGAATTCCCGTAAAATTTTGGACGACTAGCTCATTGCCTTGCAGTGCTAAATTGCCCTCAACTTTCTTGAAGTCAAGGCGATCTATCTGAGTGGCAGTGGTGGTGGAAATACCAAACTCGACTAAGGGATTCTCTAAAATTCCTGTTAGGTTAACATCCCCAGCAATCTTGCCTTTGAGGGGAACGGGAGCTTCTAATTCCAAAGCTTCGAGAACCTTATTGCTATCGATGGATTTTACTTGAATATCGAGGTCATAATTTCCCTGGCCTTCAATATCAATTGTTCCATTAGCGACCCCCTGAACTTGATCAAACTGAGTTTTAACGCGCTCTAATTTGATATCGTAACCATCAAAATTTAGTTTTCCATTGCTCTTGTCAAAGGTATTGGTTAAGCCAGGAATGCGTAAATTAACATTATTTAGTTTGGCCTGACCATCGAGTTTTGGAGTGGGAGACTTGTTTATTTTGACGCCTACTTTGCCATTGACAGTTCCTTCATCAAAGGCGATCGGTAAAGCTAACAAATTTTCAATTTCTTTAGCCGCTAATTTATTGCCATCAACGACCAAATCAATAATATTATCGACGACTTCTCCGGTAACTTTAATTTTTCCCCCTTGGACTAATTTTCCCTGAATCTTAAATTTAACCAGATCACCATCATCAATAATATTGACTTTTCCTGATTTGAATTCGGCTTTGACGGGTGGATTGAGTTGCTTGGTTTCTCGGTTAAAAGCAACTAATGTTATATCAGCTTGTTTGAGATTGACAGCTTGGACATCAATTTTAATTCCATCACCACTAGGTTCTCCTGTGCCAAAGTTAGAAGGAGTCCAAACGCCTCGGGGATCTTGCTCGATATAGAAATCAGGTCGAATCAGATTGACTTTTAAAGGTAGTGTTTTTTTGAATACAAAGGGAATTAGATTAAAGTTAACTGCGATCGCATCTATCTCAGCGCGATCGGGATTATCTGTAGTTGCGGGTAAGCTACTTTCCCCAAAACGAGCAGATATTAAAGATAATTGCTGTAAATCTCCCACAGTGATAGGACGATGGAGAAATTTACCCAGTTCAACTTCTATGAGGGGAATTAACTTAGTTTGGACGAAATACCAAGCAACAACTGATCCTGTTCCATAAAGACCTAGAACAATCATAAACGCGATCGCCAACCATTTACGCCACCGAAATGTTTGTTTGAGAGTTTTTTTATCTTGTTTGCGCTCTTTAGTCGGCTTCATTAAGTCAGTTAACAGTTAGCAGTTATCAGTGATCAGTTAGCAGTTATCAGTTAACAGTTAGCAGTTCTCCCCCTTGAATGACGTAATCAGTTGGCATTTAGCTCCCATAGCAATTAGCCATTCGCAATTAGCAATTAGCCATTAACAATTAACAATTAACATCCCGTCAATATTATCTTAGGATTATTAATCTTTGCTGTGCTCTATCCAGCGACTATCCTAGTTTTCTTAAATCATGGCTTTGCTGACTAATCTAAATTAGGTTATCTTTGCTCACTTCGTCATACAGTGCCAGTAGGAGAGCTGATCGCGAATTATATCGATGCGTCACAAAAGCATCTTAAGTGGATAATCAATACTAAATTTCCACTATCAATCCACTATTTTTATACTTGAATGCTAT
>JBCCYD010000019.1:0-28442 GCA_039190385.1 Cyanobacteria bacterium P01_F01_bin.143
CAGAATATCGTAACAAGCGATCGCTCCATAACTACTAATCACAAAAAATAAAGCCTGTACTAACTTAACGGTTGAGATACGATTAAGATTAGCAAGAACAGTTTTCCAATCCGTTCCATTAAATTCTCGAATCACTACTCCAAAAGCTAATAAGCAAATAATCAAACTCAAACTCGATACAAGTTTTGGCAGTAGTTTTTTTTTAAGAAAGAGTCATTTTTCATTAGCTTAAAGAGAAGTAAACTTGGACACATTCAAGTGACATTTTTAATTAATAAGAAATGGAGAATTCCTATACAGATTTCTGGTTAAGTTTCAAAAAATAAAATAACATCAAAAAAAATTTGCTTTTATGCTTTGCTGATATAAGATCCCCTCAGTGTCTTTTTTCCTATTTCTTGGTTATGGAACAGTCTAGTTTATTATCGATATTCTATACTTTATGTCTGCCTTTAATGGCGTCACCTGTTTTTGCGCAGACTGTTCCTCAACCAGTACGTCCTCCTGTAGAACCTTTACCCGAGCCAGAAGTTCTGCCGCCTGTGGAAGAATTGCTCCCTCCGCTAGATGTTCCGAGTGGTTCCCCAGAAACTCCAGAGTTTAATATTCCTGGAACGATTGAGGTCAGACAGTTTGAGATTATTGGCAGTACGGTTTTTAGTGAGCTGGAATTGACGGAGTTACTAGAGCCTTATACCAATCGTCCTATTTCTTTTGCCGAGCTAATCCAAGCCCAAGAGAAGATTGATCAACTATATATTGACCGAGGATATGTAACTACGGGCAGTTTTATTCCACCTCAAACCTTGAAAAATGGCATTGTCAAAATTGAAGTGATCGAAGGTGCGGTGGAGAAGATTGAGGTTTTGGGACTAGAGCGACTGCAAACCAGTTACATCACTAGTCGCTTAGAAAGAGCAACACAAGCGCCTCTTAATCAACAAAAACTGCTTCAAGCATTGCAGTTACTTCAGTTGAATCCTTTAGTTGAGCGACTTTCTGCTGAACTTAGTTTGGGAACTAGTCCTGGGATGACGATTTTAACAGTAGAGATCGAGCAAGCTAATGTTTTTAGTTCTAGTGTCAGGTTGGATAATCAAAGGGTGCCTAGTGTGGGGAGCGATCGCAGAATAGTAGAATTAACCCATGGAAATCTTTTGGGTTTTGGCGATCGCTTTAATGCGAGATATTACAATACTGATGGCTCGAATGCCCTCGATGATCTTAGTTATACAATTCCGGTGAATGCGGCCAATGGGACTGTAGGTTTTTCTTATCGTTTAATCGGCAGTGAAACCATTGAAGAACCTTTTGATAATCTTGATTTAGAATCAGATTTTCGGCAATATCTACTCACCTATCGTCAGCCAATTGTGCAAACACCGAATCAAGAGTTTGCTGTGGGTTTAACTTTAGATCGGCAGGAATCGGATGTTAATCTTTTGGATAATACTTTGGAAGGAGAAACTCGAATTTTTGCGCTGCGTTTTTTCCAGGATTATACTCAGCGAAGTAGTCGAGAAGTTTTTGCTTTGCGATCGCAATTTAGTCTTGGGTTAGAAGGTTCGCAAATTACGCTGAATGAAGATAAAACTGATGAGGAATTTTATGCTTGGCGAGGGCAGGCGCAGTATGTCAGGTTATTAAGTCAAGATACGAGTTTGTTATTGCGATCGGATTTACAGTTTAGCGATCGCCCTTTAATTTCCATTGAACAATTTAGTCTTGGTGGTGCCTTAACTGTTCGAGGTTATCGGCAGGATCTTTTACTCTCAGATAATGGCTTCTTCGCTTCGGCAGAAATTCGACAAACCATTGTTCGCATTCCTCAATGGCAGGCAAATCTGCAATTAGCACCCTTTTTTGATTTTGGTACTGCTTGGAATAATGGTGATGAAGAGGTAGTGCCGCGCCAGAGTCTTTATTCCATCGGTTTGGGTTTGCGTTTGGAGGTGGGAACTAAGTTCAATGCTCGTTTAGATTATGGTATTCCTCTGGCTGAGTTGGATGTTGACAAAGATACTTTGCAGGAAAGTGGGATTCATTTCGCGATCGAATATCAACCTTAAATTAGTAAAAAAACTTTTCATCTTTTCCAGTAAGCCCTAAATAGTGAGTATTTTGTCCACAGATAAACACAGATAAACGCAGATGGCAGTTGTTTAGTTATGGTGCTTTAGTTAGAGAAACTACTAATTTAACTTTTGCTAGCAAGGTTTTTTAAATTTCTCCGAATAGTCTTGGTATTTAGGATGGTTGGTTCCTAATAATTTTTCCGCGATCGCGCATAAGAAAATTCTTCTTTCCCTTGCATCCGATTCTGTCAAGTTACCTCAATGTAGGGTTTTTAGCGATCACAGTGGAATCCATAACTTCTATTGGGGGACCAGTCCCCCAAACCCCCAGCGAAGTATTAACTCGTATAGTTGCAAAAAGTTACTAAAGCTTTTACATGAGAAAATATTTTGTTAAAAACTATTTACGAAGGATCTTTAACTTTATCTATAGATACTTCATGCTAAATCCTGTTTATATACCCCGCTTATTTCCAAAACTAAGAGAATTCTGTGCATCTGTCTCATCAAATTCAAAAGTCTGTTTTACAAATCGGATTTAGTATTAAATGATGAATATTTTGTCCCCAGAACACTGAGCTGGACAAGCACAAATAGACGCAGACAAGCCCAGCTCCGTGTTCTGGGTAAACGCAGATAGCTGTTGTTTAGTTATTGCACTTTAGTTAGAGAAACTACTAATTTAAAGATTGCTAGAAAGAATCTCTAGATTGCCCCGAATATTCTTGGTAGTGGGGTGGTTGGTTTCTAATGATTTTTCCGCGATCGCTAAAGCTTGTTGGTAAATAGGTTTAGCTTTGTCGTATTTTTCCTGTGAACTATATAAATATGCTAGGTTGTTGAGATCTATTGCTATTTCTGGATGCTCCTCTCCCAGAAGTTTCCTATCAATTTCTAAAGCTTGTAGATATAGAGGCTCTGCTTCTTCATATCTTCCCTCCGAACGATATAATTCTGCGAGGTTATTGAGACTTTGAGCGATATCTGGATGCTCTTCTCCCAATAATTTTTGTCTTATTTCTAAAGCTTGTATATAGAGAGGTTCAGCATTATCATATCTTCCCTGTGAACGATATAATAATGCGAGGTTATTAAGACTAGATGCCACATCTGGATGCTTATCTCCCAAAAGTTTTCGTCTCAGTTCTAAAGATTGTAGATAGAGAGGTTCAGCTTCATCATATCTTCCCTGTAAATAGTATAAATATGCCAGATTGTTGAGGCTAGTTGCGACAACTGGATGCTCATCTCCCAAAAGCTTTCGTCTTATTTCTAAAGCTTGTAGATAGAGAGGTTTTGCTTCATCGTATCTTCCCTGTGAATCATATAGTGCGGCCAGATTGTTGAGGCTATTTGCGACAACTGGATGCCCATCTCCAAAAAGCTTTTGTCTTATTTCTAAAGCTTGTAGATAAAAAGGTTCTGACTTGTCGTATTTTCCCTGTAAATAGTATAAATATGCCAGGTTATTAAGACTGTCTGCAACATCTGAGTGATCCTCTCCAAAAAGCCTTTGTTTAATTTCTAAAGATTGTAAATAGAGAGTTTTTGCTTCATCGTATCTTCCCTGTGAATCATATAGTGCGGCCAGATTGTTGAGGCTAGTTGCGACAGATGGATGCTTCTCTCCAAAAAGCCTTTGTTTAATTTCTAAAGATTGTAAATAGAGAGTTTTTGCTTCATCGTACCTTCCCTGTGAATTATACAGTGTGGCCAGATTGTTGAGGCTAGCTGCGACAACTGGATGTTCTTCTCCTAAGCGATTACGACAAACTTGTACATTATTCTCACGATATGGTTCTGCTTGATTATACGCTCCCTGGCCTTCATAAAATCTTCCTAAACCAACATATACCCAAATAAGGTTTTCATCTTTCACATAATCTATCAATTCTGCTGCGACATTTTTCAAATGGGGAATTGCTAACTCCACTTTTTTGAGATCTTCCTGAATCGGAGTTTCAGGAATTGATTCCGCAATGGCAATCATTGGTTCAGTAAATTTATGTTTGAGTATTTTTGCCTGTTCTAAGGTTCCTAACTTGGCTCGAAAATATTGTTGAATTAGGGAATGAAGTTGATATTGCTGATTAGAATTTATTTTTAAAAGATTAAATCTGAGTAAATAAATATCTCTGGAATTTTTAAATTGATTAATTCTCTCTGCTCTTGTTTCCTGAGAATCAATCTCCGAAGAATCATTTTTTAAGAATCTACCAAAAAAATTTTTGCTAATTCTTTGCCAAATAGACTTCTTCTCTGGCAAATCTTCAGCCAATAAACTATCTTCTACCCATGACCAAAGAAAAGGATCTGAACCAAATAAACCTAAATAACATCCAAGCTCTTGAGCTTCTGTTGTTAGTTCTTGCCAAGATAACTCGAAAGCTTCTGCTACTCCCAATTGCCCGAGCATATCCGCATCTTCAGGATGAATTAAAGCTTCGGCTGCTAGTTGTTTTTCCGCTAACTGATCGATAACTTCTGCAATACTATCAGTCGAATGTAAAACTAAATATCTCCCGACTAATTCAATTCCTAATGGTAAATAGCCCAATCTTTGACATAGCTCAGAAGGATAATCTTTCTTGGCTTCGCGATCGCAGACAATCCGTTCATATCCCGACAAAGATCTCAACAATTCCAATGCAGCTTCAGACGATAAGACATTTAAGTCCAAATACTCAATATTAGTTCCTGGTTTTTGTCTGCTAGTAATTAAAATCTTACAATTTTGTTTAATAGAACTCAAATAAGGTTGAATACTTTCTTGATAATATTTGCCATAATTGGGAACATCATCCAACAAAATTAGAGAATTATCTTTCGACCAATGATTCCAACAATATTGGACTTGAGTTGCTAAATCGCAATTTTCAGGCATTTTAAGATTGAGTGAAGAAATGGCAAAATTGACAATCTGAGTTCCCACATCTTCTCTAGCTTTTAGCCAACAAATACTCCCAGGATATTGATTGCGATAGTTGAGAGCATATTGAATTGCTAGCTCAGTTTTGCCAATACCACCCATACCCGCGATCGCGGAAATCGCTACAGTTTTTCTAGTTTGTAATAACCGATTAAGCTCTGCTAATTCGTCTTCCCGCCCGACAAAATTGTTACTAGCAAATAGAGGTAAATTATTGGGAATTCCTGTTATTTCATCCCAAGCGCGATCGCCAGGTTGAACTATATAATCACCTTTGACATTCTCAATATAGTTACCTTGTTTAGTATTGACCGTTCTCTGGGGATCTTGACTATTCATTCCAGTTTTAACTTACCTCTGCTTCTCTGCCCCTCTGCTTATATCAATTCTTCATTTCAAACTTGGTGAAGTACTAGGTATCATAATTTTTTGTTGATTATCAAATTTAACTAAAGACGTTTGCGGAATATTTCCATCTTCAAATCCTTTCAGATTCGATAAAGTTGTCTCGGCAATGTTACTTAAAGCATTCTTAGTCAAGAAAGCTTGATGACTGGTAACGAGCACGTTAGGAAATGTTAGAAGACGCTCCAATATATCATCATCAATGATTTCATTCGATAAATCCTCAAAGAAGAAATCTGCCTCTTGCTCGTAGACATCGAGACCCAAATAGCCGATTTTCTTGCTCTTAAGCCCTTTGATTACGGCTCTAGTGTCAATTATTTCTCCTCGGCTGGTATTAATCAGCATTACCCCTGGCTTCATGTAATTGATAAGTTCTTGGTTAATCAAGTAACGGGTATGTTGATTTAGAGGACAGTGAAGGGAAATAATATCCGATTTGGCAGCAAGTGAAACCAAATCGACATATTCTACTCCTTGAGCTTCTAAATCTTGGTTTGGATACAAGTCATAAGCTACAACTTTGCATCCAAATCCGTTGATCAACATCTTCGATACAAGAGCGCCAATTTTGCCAGTCCCGACAATTCCCACCGTTTTACCGTGGAGGTCAAATCCGACCAGACCATCTAGGGAAAAATTACCTTCCCGCACTCGGTTGTAAGCACGATAAATTTTTCGATTCAAAGATAGCATTAAAGTGATGGCATGTTCGGCAACAGCATGTGGCGAATACTCAGGAACACGCAAAACGGTTAACCCTAACTCAGCGGCAGCTTCTAAATCTACATTGTTGTAACCAGCACAACGCAGTGCAATGAGGCAAGTTTGTCCAGCAGCAAGCTTCTCAAGGGTTTCTCTACCTAGTTGGTCATTAACAAATACACATACTGATGTAAATCCCGATGCTAAAGCTGCGGTGCTCTCATTCAGATGCAGATCCCAAAAATGCAAATCATGATTATATTTCAGGTTTGCCTTTTCTAAGAACTCTTTTTCGTAGTTTTTGGTGCTAAATATTGCTACATCCATGATTATTTGGGGTTAAATATTTATTGTTATTTATTCTCAAAAAATTGTATTTACTTACGTTAATATAGCTTCAATTTTTTTGCATATTTTATGTATGATTTGCTACGTATTTTTAGTTTTATATATTACAAAAACCACCTCCTCTCCTCCGCTCCCTCTGCCCCTCTGCTCCTCTGCTCCTAACAGCTTATAATTAACTATGTTTAGGTACTTACCAGGTATAGTGTCAATTTTGATATGCTGAAGCTTTTGTTCCTTGTCCACGTCAAACTTAACGAAAATTTGCATTAACAATCAACAGATCACCTAAAGTATATATACCTGCTACCTTTATTTGAATCCGCATGTGTCCTCGCGCTGTTAACCCTCTCCAGACAAGTAATCCAAAAACTCAGTTAGGCAAACTGTGGATCTTACTAGTGGGAATAAACCAATATAACGATCTAGAATTACCGTCCCTAAAATATTCTGCCCTAGATTGTCAAGGATTAGGAGAAGCTCTCAGCGAAGCAACAGAAAATAGGCGAGAACTCATTCTCCATCACGATTTTGCCGATCGCAAACCAGAATTAAATGCCGTCTACAATAGCCTCAAAGAAATCGTCGCCTCTGCTCAAGCTGGTGACACAATTCTCTTTTACTTTTCGGGGCATGGCATTTTAGAACCCACAACCCAAAAAGTATATCTTTGTTTAGCCGATACCCAGAAAAAAGAATTAACCACCACGGGTTTACCTCTCAATGATATTTTGCGACTACTGGGAAACTGTCAAGCAGCTCAACAATTAATCTGGCTAGATGCTTGTCATAGCGGCGGTATGACCCTTCGGGGAACCACCAAAATATCCTTACCCAATCCCACCTCCCAACTAGTCAAGGTTCTACGGCGCAAAGCCCAACAGAGCCAAGGTTTCTATGCCTTACTATCTTGTGATCATTCCCAGCAATCTTGGGAATTTCCCGAATTAGGGCATGGAGTATTCACTTACTATCTGATGCGAGGATTGCGAGGTGAAGCGGTAGATTCTCAGGGCGTTATCGATGCCGATACTTTATATCAATATGTTTATCATCACACTCTGCGCTATATCGATCGCTCTAACCAACAGATTCGCCTAATTAATCAGCAAAAAAGTAGTCGGGGAGAAAGACAGCTCCAGTCCGAATATCCTTTGCAAACTCCCAAACGAATTGTCGAAGGTTTCGGAAAAGTTATTATCGGTCAATGGGGCGTAACCGAAAGAGAGAATATATCTCGTCAAGCTCTGGTAATAGATGGCCTGGGGAACAATCAGACTACCTTAGAACTCAGTAAGGTTTTACGCGGGAAAGGTAATTTTAATGTCGAATATTTCCCCTCTAAAGGAAAAAAATGGTTAGATATCAAAGAGGCAATTGCGGCTTGTTTGCACAGCTCTCCCAGTGCTGAAACTACTACGACCTTTTTATATCTGCGGGGTAAAATACAATATGGCAAGGCAGGAGAAGCTTGGTTAGTTTTTCGTGATGGTGCTTATATTTCTCGGGCTTGGTTACGAAAAATAATTCATCAGTCCCAGGTGACCCAACAAATTATTATTCTCGATTTTCCCAACAGTAAAGGAATTCAAGAATGGCTCGAAGAGTTGCGCTTAGAATACGATCGCGGACAATGTATCCTCTCCTATAGTCGACATCAGGAACAACCTCTTCAGAAAGACGCTAATCTTCGCGATCGCCTTCAACAATTTACCCAAACTCTCGTCTCTACCCTGCAAAAAAGCGACCCCAGCACCGGATTATCCGTGGCTGCTTGGATCTCTCAATTACAAGTTGAATTAGCAGGTGGTGAGCTGATTCCTAAAATTTGGTTATCAGGTACCAGAGGCGCGATCGAAGTTTTGCCTGAAAAAAGTAAAAATCGACAAAATCATGATGGCCTAACGATTCTAGATATTAATGTTTGCCCCTATATGGGTTTGCAAGCTTTTACCCAAGAAAACGCCCAATATTTTTATGGTAGGGATGCCTTGGTACAAAGGTTAGTTAATCATGTCAATCACGAAACCTCTTTAGCAGTGATTGGCGCTTCTGGTAGCGGAAAATCCTCCATTGTCCAAGCAGGATTATTTTATCAACTCAGTCAGGGTAAACAAATTCCCCAAAGCGATCGCTGGCTCCTCAAATGTTTTCGACCTGGAAGTAATCCCTTTTTCTCGTTGGCTCAATGTTTAAGTAGTGAAGCTAACCAAGAAGCGACCACCAAACTACGATTACCTATCGAAGAATTACTCGCCGAAGGAGTAGAGGGTTTTGTGCAATGGCTGCGAACTCGCCCCGAACCCATGGTCGTCTTGGTGGTAGATCAGTTTGAAGAATTATTTACTTTGGCCTCAGAATCAGAAAGAGGGCATTTTATCAATTTATTGATCCAAACTATCGAATATGCTGGCGATCGCTTTAAATTGATTTTTACTCTCAGAGCAGATTTTATTGCCTGTTGCCTCCAAATCCCCGCATTATCTCAAATTCTCCAACAATCGAGTATACTAGTTCCTCCCTATCTCACCGAATCGGAATACAGAGAAGCGATCGTTAAACCAGCAAATCAGGTTGGGCTAAAGGTCGAGCCAGGATTAGAAGAAATTTTGCTCCAAGAGTTGAGTGGTGGCACAGGAGATTTACCTTTGTTACAATTTGTCCTGCAAAAACTCTGGGAAAATCGGCAAGGGGGCATTTTAACCCTTGGAGCCTATAGAAAATTAGGCGGAATAAAAGGGGCCCTAGAAAAACAAGCTCAGGATTTGTATGACAGTTTAGACCCAGAGATGCAAGGGGCAGTACGCTGGATATTTCTCAATTTGACCAAAATTGGTGATGGTACCGAAGATACTCGTCGTCGCGTCACCAAATCAGATTTAATAGTCCCAAAATATCCAGCAGAGCTGATTGAGAAAACTCTGCAAAAGTTAACCGATGCTAAATTAATTGTCACCAATTTACCCAGTGGAATAGTAACAGGAGTTAGTCGTAGTGATGAGCAATCTCCTGATTATCGAAAATTATTTCACACAGCAATGCAACAAGAAGCCACGGTAGAAGTTGTGCACGAAGTTTTAATTCGTAATTGGTCAACTTTACGCTGGTGGCTAGAAGAAAGTCGTTCCCGTCTCAAGTTACAAAGACAAATCGAGCAAGCTGCTATTTTATGGAAAAATAAGGATCAACAACCAGATTTTCTCTTAAGAGGAATGCGACTCACTGAAGCTGAGGAGATTTTTCTGCAATATCCTGATGAATTGATGGAAGTTTCTCAAGATTTTATCAAGGCTTGCTTAGCGCAGCGTGCGCAGGAACAAAGGGAACTAAAAAGTAGATTACTGAGAAATAAAATTACCATAGTTGGTCTGTTATTATCGGGCATAATATTGCCAGCTGTGACTTGGATATCCTATCGTCAGAAACTAATTTCTCAGTTAGAACAAATTGATGCAATGAATGCTTCTTCTGAAGCTTTGTTACTATCTAATCAACAATTACAATCTATCGTCGCTGGGGTCAAAGCTAGTGAGCAACTGAAACAGATAGGCAAGTTACAACGAAAAATTTTAGGCAAAGATCGTTGGGAAGGCATAGAAATTAAAACTGCCGCTATTTTACAACAGGCTATTTATGGTACCCAGGAGCTAAATTTATTACAAGGTCATAGTAACAATGTTAATGCGATCGCTTATAGTTCTGATGGTAATTTAATTGCGACGGCCAGTGATGATCAAACTATAAAAATTTGGAATAAAAATGGCGAATTATTAGATACATTGTCAGGTCATGAAGATACAGTAACGAAAATTATTTTTCAACCTGATTCGACCAAGCAAGACTTGGAAAGTAGCTCCTATTTATTGGCCTCTAGCAGTGCGGATAAGACCGCTATTCTCTGGCGTATTGAGAATGGTCAAGCCCAACAACAATTCCAGCAACTTAAAGGACATGTAGACTGGGTCACAGATATTTTATTTAAAAATAATTTGCTGATTTCTGCTAGTCGCGACGGAACGATTAAATTATGGCGAGAAGATGGTCAATTAAGGACTACATTATTTGCTAATCAAGGTTGGGTCAATACCATTCAAGTCTCTCGGGATTATTTAGTTTCGGGAGGAGAAGATGGCACCATAGTTGTTTGGGATATGAGGAATAATATTGGTCAAAGATTAAGAACTATTCAAGCATCAAGTAAGAAAATTACCAGTATTGCCATTACAAATGACCAAAAAACAATTGTCTCTGTTAGTGATTATTGGGAAGTAGCATCATGGAATCTGGATGATGGAGAAAAAAGTGAGTTGCAAAGTTTCTCGGCCAATCGAGAATCCATTAATGATATTGTTTTTAGCCAAGACAATCAATTTTTGGCCAATGGGACTCTTGAGGGAAAGGTTAATATTTATAATAATCAAGGAGTTTTACAGCAGACTTTAATTGGACATGCTGGTGCAGTTTTGGATCTTGAATTTAGACCTTTGATAACTGTTCCTAGTAGTGAAAAATATCTTCTGGCTTCTGCTAGTACGGATAGAACGGTCAGGCTATGGAAAGTTTCGAGTGAGGCTTCTTTAGAAAATCAAGGAATATCTAGCATTGTGGCTTCAAACAAAGATGCTACTATGTTTGCCACGGCAGATTCTGAGGGAAAAATTCACATCTGGCAACTGAATCAAGATGATAATGTTGAGGAATTAGTTCATAGTGTATCTGGTCATGAGGCGGTGATTAATCAATTGGCCTATAGCACGGATGGCAAGGTGTTAGCTTCGGCAAGTTCTGATAATACTATTAAAATTTGGGATACCAATAGTGGGCAATTAATTTCTACTCTTCAAGGAGAAACAGATCAGGAAGAAGAGGAATTGGGAGTGAATACTGTTGTTTTTAGCCGTAATCGTGATTTATTAATATCTGGTAATGAGGATCACATTGTTAGGGTTTGGGATTTGGCCAGTAATACCATATTATTTCGTCTTGAGGGGCATCTCGATCGCGTTAATCGGGTAATACTTTTCCCTAATAATCAAGTTATAGTTTCTGCTAGTGATGATCAAACAATTAAAGTTTGGAATTTTAAAGGAGAATTGTTGCAAAGTTTGGCGGCCCATAATGAGGCAATTAATGACTTGCAATTTACCAATGATGGTAAGGTTTTAGCTTCGGCAAGTTCTGATAATACAATTAAATTATGGCAGGTAAAATCTTCAGGCAAGATTGATCCTGAGCCTTTACAGATTTTATCAGGACATCAAAATGGCATTACCAGTCTAATGTTTAGCCAAGATGGCAATTTACTGGTTTCGGGTAGTGGCGATCGCACAATTAAATTATGGCAAACCCAAGAAGGGCAGTTGTTGAAAACCTTGGAGGGTCATAGTTCAGAGATTAATAGTATTGCCCTAATTAATAATGATCAAACGATCATTGGTGCCGATGAGCAACAGGGATTATTAATCTGGAATTTGGAATTAGATAGTCTTTTAGCTCAAGGATGCGATCGCATTGCTAATTATCTTAAATATAATAGCGAGGTTACAGCGCGCGATCGTAACATTTGCAATTAACGTAATTAAAATCTCCAATTGGGGAATTATATAAATTATGTATCTCTGCACATCCTAAAAGCAAGAATTAAGCATAATTTAGACGAAAAAATTCCTTAAAACATGAAATTACCTTGGAGACAGAAATTAAAAGATACTAACAAAATATCAGAAAAATTCGCCTTAAAAGATGTCTCACTTCACTTAGTTTTAACAGTACCTTTCTTAATCCTAATTTTTTCCTCCTTCGGTATCACCAGCTATCTCTCCCTTCGTAATGAACGTAAATCAATACGAAACTTAGCTATTAAATTAACAGATGAAATCGCAAATGATATCGAACTCAACTTCACAACCTATCTAAGAAAACCACAGGAAGTACACCAAACAATAATTGCTAGTATCCAGAGCAAAATTATCGATTTAGAAAACTTTGATACCCTAGAAAAATATTTTTGGCATCAGACTCAAACAGAGTTAATCTCAGACATTTTTTTTGCTAACTCTCAAGGAGAAATCATTGGCATTCGAAAACTGGTAGATGATTCAGAAATACTTAGGATTAAAGACTCTTCGACAGAATCCAATAAACACAAATATCTTCTCGATAATCAAGGAAATCGTCTTCAATTAATCAAAAAAGAAAAATTTAACACCAAATCTAGACCTTGGTATCAAGATGCAATCAAAGCAGGAGAAGCAACTTGGACCAATATTTACTCCTCCACTAATTTATTAGTACCTAAAATAAGCTTAATTTCTCCTATGTATCATCCCCAGGGAGAACTCAAAGGCATGATCGGTAGCGAACTAACTTTATGGGAATTCAATCGTTTTCTCGAAAAACTTGAGATTGACAATTCTGGAGTAGCTTTTTTGATCGAAAAGA
Organism: Cyanobacteria bacterium P01_F01_bin.143; assembly: GCA_039190385.1. Lineage (GTDB taxonomy): Bacteria > Cyanobacteriota > Cyanobacteriia > Cyanobacteriales > Xenococcaceae > Xenococcus. The sequence goes on from JBCCYD010000019.1 coordinate 12,901, forward strand.
ATGGTGGACTAGTTGCCAGCTCAACTTCAGAGCCAATATTTGCCATAGTTGATGGCACAGAAACACGAGTCCTCGCACAAAATAGTTCTAATCCTCTAATTCGCTCGACAGCAAGATATCTATTTGACGAGTTTAATGATTTGCAATCAATTAAAAATAGTCAAAATTTTCAGATTAAAATCAATGGCGAAAATAATATCGCCCAAATAGACCCAATATCAAATATTAAAGGGATTGAATTTTTGATCGTAGTTATCATTCCCGAATCCAACTTCATGACAGAAATTAACAAGAATAAGCAAGCCAGTATTTTACTCTGTTTTCTTTTCTTGTTAGTGGCAACTTTATTAGGACTCATGACCTCCAATTGGATCACTAGCTCTGTTTGTCATTTGAGTAATGCCAGTATCGCAATCACCAATGGAAATCTCGACCACAAAGTAGAAATCAAAACAATTAGAGAATTATCTATTCTATCTATGTATTTTAATCAAATGACGGAGCAGCTAAAAAAATCCTTTGCCGCCTTAGAACAAAGTAACCAAAAGCTAGAGTCGCGAACAATTCTGCTTCATAAAACTAAAATAGCAGCCGAAGCTGCCAATAAAGCCAAAAGTCAATTCCTGGCAACGATGAGTCACGAACTACGCACACCATTGAATGCCATACTCGGCTTTACTCAATTAATGAATCGCGATTCTAATCTAACCTCAAAACAGCGAGACAATTTACAGATTATCAATCGTAGTGGTGAACATTTACTCTCTCTGATTAATGATGTGTTGAGTATCTCGAAAATCGAATCTGGTCATATGACCTTCAACTCGACAAGTTTTGATCTCTATCGGTTAATCGACACAGTCTACAACATATTCAAGCCCATGACCGAGAGTAAAGGTATTGAGCTTAAATTAGAATGTTCAACCTCACTACCAAATTATATTAAAACTGACGAGAAAAAACTCCGTCAGGTTCTCTTGAACCTTTTGAGTAATGCGATTAAATTTACGAAGGTCGGGACAGTCACCCTACGAATGTCAGCTATTAATATTCAAGAAAAACTAACTAACTTAAATTGTGAAATAGAAGATACAGGCGATGGTATTGCACTCGAAGAATTAGATAATTTATTTAAGCCTTTCTCTCAAACTTCCACTGGTCAGAAACTTCAGCAAGGAACGGGGTTGGGTTTAGTGATTAGTCAAAAATTCATTGAACTAATGGGTGGGACTATCACGATGGAAAGTATTGTCGGACAGGGAACAATAGCCAAATTTAATTGTGTGGTAGAGCTCACTTCTCAAAACACAGTTTCCAATCCCATCTCCTGTCGCAAAGTAATTAGTTTGCAGCCAAGCAAAGTAAAATATCGCATTTTGGTAGTAGACGATCGCTATGAAAATAGGCAACTACTAGTTCAGTTATTAGAATCTGTGGGATTTGAGGTCTCAGAAGCCACCAATGGCCAAGAAGCAATCTCTGTCTGGTCTAGTTGGCAACCTCATTTGATCTGGATGGACATGCAGATGCCCGTCTTGGACGGTTATCAGGCAACTAGAATAATTAGATCCCATGCTCAAGGACAGACGACAAAAATTATTGCTCTAACTGCTAGCGCCTTTGAAGAAAAGCGGGAATTGGTCATGTCAGTCGGTTGTGATGATTTTGTTCATAAACCATTTCGTGAGTCCATCATTTGGGAGAAGATGGCCAAATATCTGGATGTAAGTTATCTTTACGAAGAAAACCCGTTATCTATAAAATCTAGTGATGATAAAAGTTTTCCCCTAGAAGCTTTAGATTTAAACATTATGCCGATTGAATGGACCGCTAAATTAGAGAAAGCCGCCCTAGAATTAGATGAAGAATTAATTAGCGATTTATTACAACAAATTCCTGATGAACATACTTTACTCTCAAAAATACTTCAAGATAAATTAAACAATTTTGACTTCGGGCATATTCTTGATTTAGCTAAAGAAGTTCATGGGACCGAAAAAGTCTGAATTTTAGTTGAATCAGTCTAGTTAATAGTGAACTTATAAAATGAATAATAAAAAACAAATAGCGAATCAAATCAATATTCTTTTGGTAGATGACAATCCTAATAACTTACGTTTGTTATCGGATATGTTAAGTCAATATGGTTATCAAACTAGACGATTAATCAGCGGCAAGATGGTATCTCAAGCAGCCAAAGCGAATAACTTTGATTTGATTTTATTAGATATTAATATGCCTGACATGAATGGCTATGAAGTCTGTAGACAAATTAAAGCTGATCCTCAAACTGAGCATATTCCCGTAATTTTTATTAGTGCACTCAACGAAACTTTAGATAAAGTGAAAGCTTTTCAGGCAGGAGCAGCTGACTATATCAGTAAACCTTTTGAATTGGAAGAGGTTATTGCTAGGGTTGAAAATCAAGTTAAGATTGTCAATCTACAAAAAAAATTACAAAACCTCAATCTTAATTTAGAAAAGAAAGTTCAAGAAAGAACTAAGCAGCTTCAAGTAGCTAATCAAGATTTAAAAAAAATCCAAAAAAATCTCTTTAACAAATCCCTAAAAGATCCTATTACTAATCTCGATAATAAAATATCTTTTATGGGAAAATTTAGGCAAGCTATTGAGCTGCTCAAAACCAGATCTGACTATTGCTTTGCTTTATTCGTTTTCGATTGCTTTTGTCCTCAATTAATTAATGAAATATTTGATTTAAAGCTTGAGGATTCAATCACGATTTCTATATCCCAAAGGCTATATAGTGCTGTTTCTTCGGCGAGGACTATAGCTCGTTTAGAGGGTAATGAATTTGTGGTGATTATCGATAATATTCGATCGCTGGATCAAGCTACGGCGATCGCAGAAGAAATAAAATCCAAATTGAACTATCCCTTATCCCTTAGTGGTCAAGAACTTAAAATTGAAGCCCATTATGGTGTTGAGTTGGGAATTAAAGATTCTGCTCAATCAGAATATATTTTGAATAATGCCAAAACCATGGCTCTTCAAGCTAAATATAAGAGCTATTGCGACCTCGAAGGAATCTGCGAAGTTTCTGCGCCAATACCAAAACCAACAAAGAATTCTCAAAAAATTGATTTTGCTCCGGTAAATGACTACAGCACAGTTACAGAATTGGAAAAAGCCTTTAAAAGAGAAGAAATAACTCTTTTGTATCAGCCAATTATTTCTCTGAAAAATAAACAAATCAAAGAATTAGAAGTTTCTTTGTATTGGGCAAAACATAAAAAGATTATCTCATTGTCAGAACTAGAAAATATTATTGCTAAAAAAACTGATTTGGGAATTATGATTTTACAATGGATGATTAAACAAGCTTGTCGATATTTAAAAAATTGGCAAGAAATAATTATTTGGACTGAAGATTTAAATCATATTGATGAAGATATTAAGATCCGCTTTAAGCTTTTGGAGCAACAGTTATTGATTCCCAACTTTCTCAAACAGATAAGTAAAATTACGGGAAATATAGAAATAGACAGGAAAAATATTATTTTAGAAATTCCCGAAACTTTTTTCCAAAAAAATCTTACCTTAGCCCAAGGAATTAGCCAAAAACTTTCAACCCTTGGCTTTAATCTCAGTATAAATGATTTAAGCATTAAGTCTTTGATCTTAAATTCTCAGGATGTTTTCTCTTTTAACAACTTAAATATTGATAATCTCTTGTTGTCTAAAATAGACAAGCCTAGACTAAGAAAAGAAATAATTGCACAAATTTTTAATTTAGCTCATAACCTAAATATGACTATTACGGTAAATAATATAGCAACATCGCAGCAATTAAAATTATGGAAAAAATTAGGCTGTGATTTTGTCAATGGTAGCTTTTTTTCTGAGCCAGTTAAAAGTCAGGAAATTGCCAATTTAATTCAAAATAATTCTCGGATATTAAACATTCTTGAGGGCATTTAATAAAAATAATATTTACTGAAACAGGAAACAATGCTGAGTTATATTAAGAAATATAATCATATTGATCATTTATCATTGATTTCTGCTTAGCTTAAGAAAGAAGCATTATTTCGGTAGATATCTCCAGAGAATGGCACTAGATTTAACAAGATTTTTCAAAGCATCTAATCCGACAAAAACTCTTGATCAGAGCAAAGAGGAAGATCGTAAATATTACATTGATTTTTCTTCAGTGCGGGGCACCAATATTATTAATGATTTAGAACGGACGATTACTCGTATTTCTCCTGATGAACCAACTTGCCAACTTTTCACCGGACATATTGGCTGTGGCAAATCTACCGAATTATTACGACTAAAAAAAGATCTTCAAGAGCAAGACTTTCACGTTGTTTATTTCGAGTCTAGCCAAGATTTGGTTATGGCAGATGTAGATATAACTGATATACTTCTCGCGATCGCGCACCAAGTTAGTGAAAATCTCGAACAGGCCAAAGTCAAGCTCTCACCGACAGGATTTCTCGGGTTACTCCAAGGTGCAGCTGATTTATTAACAAAAGGACTAACTCTTGAGGGCGAAGTATCAATCCCTGGATTCGGTGATATTAGCGCCAGTACCGATGGTATATCGCTTAGTACTGGCATTGGTAAGGTGATGGCGAAAACTAAAAATAGTACTGAATTGCGTTCTCTACTCAGGCAATATTTGGAGCCTCGGACGGATACGCTATTGGAGATGATTAATAAAGAGTTGTTTGAACCCGCAATTAAAGAATTAAAGAAGCAGGATAAACAGGGATTAGTCGTGATTATTGATAATCTCGATCGCGTTGACAATACCATTAAACAAGGACAACAGACTCAACCTGAATATTTGTTTGTGGAGCGAGGAGAACAACTTAAACAACTCCATTGTCATTTGGTTTACACTATTCCTCTGGTTTTGACCTTTTCTAATGATTTGGGGAGATTGAGAAATCGCTTTGGCGTCAGTCCCAAGTTATTGCCGATGGTGCGATCGCGATCGCGAGATGGCAAGGATGACGAGTTGGGTATGAATTTGCTACGACAAATGATCTTAGCTAGAGCCTTTCCTAATGTTGAGCCAGAACAACGCTTAACTATGGTTTCAGAAGTATTTGATGATATCGAAACTTTAAATCGTCTTTGCCGAGTTAGTGGGGGTCATGTTCGGAATTTGATGGTGTTACTCTATAGTTGTATACAAAAGGAAGATCCACCGCTCTCTCGCAATTGTGTGGAGGATGTGATTAGAAGAGAACGAGATTCTCTAGTTCGGACGGTGGATGCTGAGGAGTGGCAGTTGCTCAAGCGAGTGCAAGAGAGGCGAAACGTGATAGGAGAGGAGGAGCACCAGCGTCTTGTACGCAGTATGTTTGTCTTTGAATATCAAGATGAGCAAGGAGGATGGTTTAGTTTGAATCCCATTTTGGCAGAAGCTAAGCAGTTGACTGACTGACAAAACTTTAATTTGTAGGTTGGGTAGAACGAAGTGAAACCCAACGAAACTATTGTCCTTGTTGGGTTACGCTGCCGCTAACCCAACCTACGAAACCCCAGACTCAGCAGTTACAATCATGATAGATAGTCAATCAAGATCAATGGATAGTCAAGAACAATCTTTGAGAACATTAGGAAGATCAATTTCTCTTTCTCAAGGCGAATTCGCAATTATTTTGTTGCATTGTAACTATGAGTCATTGCGACAGCATGTGACAGAACAGTTACCCAAATATTGCGCTGTTCCGTTTCAAGAATTATTTCTGTCGCTCTCTACTCAGAACCTTTATCAAGCAATTCAGGAAAAAATAGACGAAGAAGGATCCCCAACCGCTTTGATTGTCTCTGGTTTAGAGAAGGTCAAGGATCTTGATTCTCTGTTTCTAGCGGATAACAATGCACGGGATGAATTTCGTAAACATTTCGCTTTTCCTCTGGTTTTGTGGGTAACTCATGATGTACAGCAAAAGTTACGGCAGTTTGCCCCAGATCTCAAAGGTTTTGCCGCTACTCCCATAGAATTTGGGTTAACAACCGAGCAGTTAATTGACTTTCTGCAAGAGAATATAGATCTCGTTTTTGCTACAGTTTTAGCCGCGCGAGATAATATCTTTGGACAAACAATTGAAGGGATCAATGCCGCCGAACTCTACTCCGCAGGGCAAGAGTTACATGATCGAGAAATAGAGTTAGAGCCAGAGTTAAAAGCAGGTCTAGATTTTGTTTTAGGTCGTTTGGCAGATAATTCCCGACCTAAACCTCGGCGACATTACGAACGCAGTTTGGAATTGTATCAACAAGCTAATGAACTGGAAAAATCTGGTCATGTGTCATTGTTCCTCGGTCGTTGGTGGCGCTACTATGCCGAGAATAATCGCAACGAATTTGACTCAGCTATTAATCGCGCTCAAGAATATGTACAACAATGTATTGAGACCTTTGAGCAAGCCAATAAACCAGAATTAGTTGCCAAATATATCAATGCTTGGACAGAGATTTTGCATCGGCGATCGCGTTGGTCTGAGCTAGAAAAAGTCGCAATCAAAGCCCGAACTCTTCATCAAAAATATCCTGATAACTTTAAACAAGCCCGTGCTTGGGGATTTTTAGCCGAAGTTGCCTTGTCTAAATCTGACTGGACTGAGGCAAAAAAAATGGCTCAACAAGCTCTTGCTCTCATGTATAGTGAGACTAAAGCGATCGTCAACCCTACCGCAGAACAGAAAGTATTACTACATTGGGAAAATTCATTTCACCGAGGTTGGTATTTATTTTCTCTGGGAAAAGCCGAAAGAAATTTAGGACAGGTGGAAAAAGCAATTACCACTTTGGAAACTGCCAGAGATACAATGGAGCCGAATAACGATCCAGGGCTTTATATTGGTATTTTAGGTGAGTTACGAGATTGTTATTTCCAAGAAGGAGAATATCTAACTGCCTTTGAACTTAAGAAACAAAAAAATGCGATCAAAAGTCAGTTCAATTTTAGTGCTTTTGTTGGAGCTGGTCACTTACAACCCAAACAACATATAGCGAATGTGGTCTTACCAACTATTGAAACGGAAAACACTTCAGCACTAGAGTTTGCGGCTTCTGGAAGAGAGCAAGATATTAAGCATCTGATAGGACGGATGTATCGTGATGATATACAGCTTACTGTAATCTATGGCCAGTCTGGAGTTGGCAAAAGTTCTATTATCAAGGCTGGTTTAATTCCAGTCCTTAAAAAAGAATTAATTGATACTCGTCGTGTTGTACCAATTTTGCAGCGAGTTTATCGCAATTGGATTGGGGAATTGGCAAAGCTGTTGGGAATTGCTTCTAGTTCCTCAATTGAATCTAGCCCCCCAAGCCCCCCAAGTTTGGGGGGAACAAGACTACAACGTCCCTCAAAATTGGGAGAAACTGGAGTTGGAGGCTCTTCTAAGAACTTAGTCAAAGAAAAATCTGATGGAGAAAGTTCGACTACCTCGGTGAAAAATCTTCAAAAGTCCCCCAGAGTTCGGGGATTTCCTAAAGGATACCGCTACGCATATAGGGGGCAAGAATCAACTCAGGATCAGAAAGATAACTTAAAAGCAACCACTCCGATTCTCGAAAAGTTACGAAAAAATTCTGCGCAAAATCTGTTGACGGTGCTAATTTTTGATCAGTTTGAAGAGTTTTTCTTCAATTGCCAAGAGCCGAGCCAGCGAAAGGAATTTTATGAATTTTTGCAGCGATGTTTGGCATTGCCCTATGTCAAAGTTATTCTCTCGTTGCGGGAAGATTATCTGCATTATTTATTGGAATGTAACCGTCTAACTAATTTAGAGGTAATTAATAATAATATTCTGGATAAAAATATTCTTTATTATTTGGGCAATTTTTCAACTAATTATGCTAAGTCAGTAATTGAAAGCTTGACTAAACATACTCAGTTTTCTTTAGAACCAAAACTAGTTGAGCAATTGGTGCAGGATTTGGCAGCGGAAATGGAAGAAGTGCGTCCGATTGAGTTACAGGTTGTAGGAGCGCAACTCCAAGCAGAGGATATTAAGACACTGGAAAAATATCAAAAAAGCGGCACTAAGGAAGAATTGGTGGAGCGATATTTAGGTGAAGTTGTTAAGGACTGTGGAGAAGCAAATAAAGAGATTGCTCAGTTGATTTTGTATTTGCTTACTGATGAGAAAAATACTCGTCCGATAAAGACTCAGGAAGAGTTAGAAGAAGGTTTAGATGTCTTGGGTGTGGAGACAGAGGAAGAGCCACTTGATTTAGTATTAAAAATCTTAGTAGATTCAGGATTGTTATTTATTGTTCCTGCACCTAAGACTAAGCAATATCAGCTTGTTCATGATTATCTAGCGGCTTTTGTTCGTCATCAACAAGAAGACGGTTTGATTAAAGATCTGAGGGAAGCCAAGAAACGAGAGCAAAAGACTCAAGCAAAGCTGAATCGATTTTTTAAATATGCATTTGCTGGCTCATTTGCTTTTATTTTGGGGTTGATAGGTTTAACATTTACTGCGATGGATGCTAGGAAAAATGCAGAAATAGAAGAAATCAAAGCTCTTAGTTCATCAGCAACAGTATTACTTGCCTCTCATCAAGAAATAGAGGGACTAATAGAAACAATAAAATTGGGAACACAACTGAAAAAGACCTTCGGCGGTAAAGCAAATGAAAAGATTGATGAGGTTACTGCTATGCAAAAGGTGGTTTACGCAATTAGAGAGCGTAATCGTTTAGAGGAACATGTTGATACTGTCGAGAGTGTAAGTTTCAGTCCCGACGGCAAGACAATTGCTTCGGCCGGTTCATCAGGTGATGCAACAGTGAAACTCTGGAGTATCGATGGAAAATTACTTCATACCATCCGAGATCATCGTAGCAATGTAACTAGCGTCAGTTTTGGTCCCGATGGTAAAACTATTGCTTCTTCTAGCCATGATGGCACTGTAAAGCTCTGGAATCTTGACGGTACTTTACTCAATACTCTCCATGGTCATACTAGTTGGGTTTTGAGTGTGAACTTCAGTCCCAATGGGGAAACTATTGCTTCTGCTAGTGCCGACGATACCGTAAAACTTTGGAATCTTGATGGCGAATTAATTACAACTATCCAATGTTTGCAGGAAGGAATTAATGAAGTTAGCTTTAGCCCAGATGGCAAAACTATTGCGTCTGCGGGAAACAATGGCACAATAAAACTCTGGTCCCTTGATGGGGAGTTGCGTCGAACTTTCGATGCACATAGTAGTTCGGTTCTGAGTGTTAATTTTAGTCCTGATGGAAAAACTATTGTTTCTAGTAGTAAAGACAAAACAGTAAAACTCTGGAACCTTGACGGAACTCTGCAAGAAACATTCCAAGGTCATAGTGATGAAATTTGGAGCGTACGTTTTAGTCCTGATGGAAAAACTATTGCTTCTAGTAGTGAAGACAAAACAGTAAAACTTTGGAAACTTGATGGAACTTTGCTCAAGACTATACAAGGTCATGATGGAACTATTTTAGAAATTAATTTCAGTCCTGATGGCAAAACCTTGGCATCTGCTAGTGGTGATTACACCGTCAGGCTTTGGAGTTTAGATGAAACTTTATTCAAAACTATCCCAGCTCATGATAATTATGTCCAAAGCGTCAGTTTTAGCCCTGACGGCGAGACTCTTGCGTCTGCTAGCAATGACCTTACAGTAAAACTTTGGAGTCCTGATGGCACTTTGCTTCAGACTCTCTGTTGTCACGGTAGAACGGTTAGAGACATTAGTTTTAGTCCTGATGGCAATACTATTGCTTCGGCTAGTTGGGACGGCACGGTGAAACTCTGGAATCCTGACGGAACCTTGCTCCAGACTCTTCCTGGTCATGATGTTGCTGCTACTAGCGTCAGTTTTAGTTCTGATGGAAAAACTATTGTTTCTGGAGGTTCTGACAGTAATGTCAAACTATGGAGTCTCAATGGAAATTTGCTTAAAATATTCGAAGACCATAACAATGCTGTCCATAGCGTCAATTTTAGTTCTGATGGTAAGATTATCGCTTCTAGTAGTTCCGACCAAACAATTAAACTATGGAGTCTTGATGGAATTTTGATTAAAACATTCGAAGATCATAATGATCTGGTTTACAGTGTGGGTTTTAGCTCAGATGGTAAGACTCTTGCCTCTGCTAGTTTCGACAATACTGTAAAAATATGGAATCTTGATGGTACTCTGCTCAAGACTATTACAGCGCATAGTGATAATGTCAGGAACGTCAGTTTCAGTCCTGATGGCAAAACTCTTGCTTCTGCTAGTAAAGACGGCACGATTAAAATCTGGAACCTAGACGGTAAGCTGCTCAAAATACTCCAAGGCCACCAAGCTGGGGTTCTTGATATCAGTTTTAGCCCTGATGGCAAGACTCTTGTCTCTGCTAGTAACGACAAAAATATTATTCTCTGGAACTTAGATGCATTGACAATGGATGTAGATAAACTACTAGAGCGCGGTTGTAATTGGCTCCAGGATTACCTCACCAACCGTCCCGAGAAACTAGAAGAACTAGAAACCTGCAAAGCTCAGTATGAAGCTCAATCCAAGGAAGATAAATAAAAAAAATCTTGTAGGGGCGAACGGCCATTCGCCCCTAGGTCAAAATTATCGCATAGTCACAAATTCTTCCGCTGAACTTGGATGAATCCCGACAGTAGCATCAAAATCAGCTTTTGTTGCCCCCATCTTCAGCGCGATCGCGACTCCTTGAATAATCTCGGCTGCACTATCGCCCACCATATGCGCCCCCACAACGCGATCGCTTTCACTATCAACGATCAACTTCATCAAGGTCTTAACCGGCATATCAGGCAAGGTATAAAACATCGGACGGAACTTACTGCGATAAACCTTCACCGCATCACCATACTTCTCCCGCGCCTCAGCTTCAGTTAAACCCACTGTCGCCGCTTCAGGAGTTGTGAAAATCGCTGTGGGAATATTATCATAGGCCATTTGCTTCGATTGCCCACCAAAATGAGTATCGGCAAAAGAGCGACCTTCTTGAATTGCCACGGGAGTCAAATTAATGCGATCGGTACAATCTCCCACCGCATAGATATGCTCTTCAGCGGTTTGACTATATTCATTCACAGCAACCGCACCATTGACAACTTCAACCCCAGTATTTTCCAATCCTAAATTCTCTAATCGAGGTTTTCTACCCGTTGCCGCCAAACTAATGCTATCGGCCACAATCGTTTCTTCACCTTCTTCTCTGGTCACTTTAATCTCTAAACCAGCATCGGTTTTCGCGATCGCGACACCCTGGACATTATTCAAAACATTAATCCCATGATCCTGCATTTGCGATTGGATTTCACTACGAAGATCCTCATCAAAACCACGCAAAATCTTGTCAGCACGAATAATCTGCGTAACCTCTGAACCCAAACCTTTCAAAATACAAGCAAACTCAGCACCAATATAACCACCACCCAAGATCACAATATGCTTAGGTTGCTCTTGCACATGGAAAATCTCACGGGAAGTAATAGCATGTTCAATCCCCGGAATATCCTCGGGCTTCACAGGTTTGCCACCGACGGCAATTAAAATCTTCTCAGCAGTTACCTTCTCTTCTCCGATCGCGATCGTATGGGAATCAATAAACCGACCACGACCTTCGTAGATTTTTACTCCAGATTTATCCAGCAATCTTTGATAAATACCATTCAGGCGATCGACTTCATTATTCACCGCCGTAATCATTGTCTTCCAGTCAAACTGACTTTCGCCCACAGTCCAACCGTAACCCGATGCTGCTTGAAAACTATCAGGGAAATGGGAAGCATAAACCATCAATTTCTTGGGCACACAACCGCGATTGACACAAGTTCCTCCCAGGCGATCGAATTCTACTATGCCGACTTTCGCGCCATATTCTGCTGCTCTTCTGGCTGTGGCAACTCCACCTGAACCAGCACCAATTACAAATAAATCAAAATCATAACTCATTTTTTTATAGACTCCAGTAATAAGTAATAAATAATAAGTTTTTCGTAGGTTGGGTTAGCGGTAGCGTAACCCAACAAAACTAATCACACTGTTGGGTTTCTCTTCGTTCTACCCAACCTACAAGTTGAAATTTTGTCAGTTAATCGGATCATTTATCGCCGTAATAGAAGGCAATTTCTTTGTCTTTCAAAGGAGGAAACTCTGCATCGATTAGCATTTGATTTAATTCTGCTTGAGGAAGATGCTTCGCTCCAATCCTCACGATCCGCGATCGCATTGTGTTAGTTACTCCGCTTCTTTGTCTTCCCGCTTCAAATCCCATAACCTTTTTATAAAGCTCTAGTTTATTAGCGGGAATCGGTGAACCATCAAGATCTAATCCTTGCGCGATCGCGTTATCCACAGCATCTGCGCCTTTTGTATCAGCCATAATTATTTTCCAAAATTTATCTGTAATGAGCATTGCACTAAAGCATATGCCCTAAAGGACTAACTTCGTGTCGCAAAGCGGTATCCTTTAGGGCTCGCTTCGCTTCGCTCACTTTACAGCTAGATGACCAGGAAAACAATTAATTAACTTCCAGAATCTGACTAAACCAAATGGGCTTCCAAGAACCAAAGACGCTTATCAATAGTCCGCGAGATCTCGGTATACATATCAGAAGTATCTGCATCACCCAAATCACTAGTGCTATCAATAGCTTCCCGCACATGCTGACCATAAAGCGCATAGCGATCGGCCAAAGCAGTAATATGCTCAATGCCACTTACCGCATCTAAAGGATATTCAGGCAAAATTGATACATTAGCAGCAGTTCTAGCTGTTCCTAAGGCAGTTCCCCCCAAAGCAGTTACTCGTTCAGCAACCATATCGACATATTCTTCCAATTCGCCAGACATCTCATCGAAAAGCCCATGTAGCTGGAAAAAATCTTGCCCTTTCACATTCCAATGAGCTTGTTTAGTCTGGGTTTTCAAATCCAAAGTGCTAGCAAGAGTCTGATTAAGAGTCTCAATCACCCGAACTCGAACATCTTCCGGAATATCTATGCGAGTGCTATAGGTTCTTTGTTTACTAACTGTAGCAACCATAATCTAAGTCCTCCTTCTGGGAAACTAATTAATTAACCAAAGGCAATCTCTAAAAACATCATGGCAACAAATCCTGTCATAATCGCTAGAGTGCCTTCCTGGGCAATACTTTCGCGATCTATCTCGGGAATAATTTCATCCACAATGATGAACAACATTGCTCCCGCCGCCACGGCCATTCCCCAAGGGAGAACAGACTGACCAAGACTCACAACCGTTGCGCCGAATATTCCCCCAATGGGTTCGACTAATCCTGTGAGTAGAGAAACGCCAAAAGCATAAGCTATAGAATAATCTAATTCTCTTAATGCTAGAGCAACTACCAATCCTTCGGGCATATTTTGTAGGCCAATGCCGATCGCCAGAGGTAAACCGGTGCTGATATTACCATCTCCAAAACCAACTCCGACGGATAATCCTTCAGGAAAGTTGTGTAGTGTAATTGCTAAAACAAATAACCAAATACGCTGAAAGTTCTCTAGAACTAACCCGTCTTTCCCCTGATTAAAATGTTCATGAGGGAAGTTATTATGAATCAACCATAACAATCCAGAACCTAAGATAATTCCAAAGCTCATAATCAGGGCTGACGAAGTCTGAGAATAGCCTAAAGATATTGCAGCGTCTTTTCCAGGAACAATCAAGGAAAAAGTTGTTGCTGCCAACATCACACCACCACCAGTACCAAGCAGAATACTCTGCCATTTCTTGTCAAGTTTACTGGTGAAGAAAATTGGTAATGCTCCCACAGCAGTGGCCATACCTGCTAAAAAGCTTGCGATCGCACCTATATAAATTCCTTGGTTCACAACGATAGCACTTCCACTAGGACGCTTATAACTAACTACGTCCTTATTATGCCCCTTCGAGGACATAGCCCCGCGTAGATGATAACTGATAACTGAATCAATATTCAATGATCAATGGTTAATGTTACTTACTGCCTTTCAAGTAAGCCAACATGGTATCAGCATCGGAAACTTCAAAAGGATCGGTAGGACAATTGTCACCAAAATCAGGCTCGATAAACATTTTCTCGATTTTGCCATCATCTACAACCATAGAATAACGCCAAGAACGCATTCCAAAGCCTAGATTGGATTTTTCGACTAACATGCCCATTTTGCGAGTAAATTCGCCATTACCATCGGGAAGTAAGAACACATTTTTCGCTCCTTGTGCTTTACCCCATTGGAACATCACAAATGCATCATTAACAGAAAGACAAACGACCTCATCTACGCCAGTAGCTTTAATATCATCATAAAGTTCTTCATATCTAGGTAGATGAGTGGAAGAACAAGTAGGAGTGAATGCTCCAGGAAGTGAAAATAAAACTATCTTTTTACCACCAAAGACTTCTGCGGTTGTGCGATCCTGCCAACGGAAAGGATTAGGCCCTTCAACAGATTCATCGCGAACTCTGGTTTTAAATACTACGTCAGGTACTTTTTCTATCATGATTATTTATCCTTTAGGCTAGTTAAGTCGTACTCATTTCGATTTCGATAAATAAATCATACTCATAACGATTATGACTTGTCAAGCAAAAAATAAACAAAGTCTTGAAATCGTGCACTATTATCTCATCTGAGAATTACAGTTTAGGGCGCAAGAACGAATTCAATTATGAAGTCAGGAACATTTCGTAGCCGACTTTAAATTGTAAATATACAGTATTTATATGCCGAAATTAAACTTATTATTTTTTCTTAGAGCGATTCTTGCGGCGTGCTTGTTTTTGCATTTTATTTTTGGTTCGTTTTTTGGATTTCTTCTTGGAGTTCGATTTTTTCTCAGGTGCTAATTCTAATTTGCCTACCCCACTGGGTTTGACTCTTTCGATTTTCGATTCCTTGTTTCGAAAACAAGCCCACCATTCCATTTCTGAAATAGTGTCTTCAATCAAAGAATAATATTCATCTTGACGAAGTTTCTCTAAAGCCTTATCTTCACCTAAATTAAGGTAGTATTCAAATCTTTCTCGTTTTATATAAAATAGGTCAACTAAATCTGCATCAAATGCTTGCTCTATATGTTCTTTCAGTTCTAAAGGATAGAGCATTACACTGCTATGAACTAAATTTGTCCAAATGTAGGAAGTTTCTTGGTCAGGATAGGAACGTTCTTCTTGAAGACGAGTTGTGAAAAGTTCGGCAAAATATTCAATAATTGACTCTCTAGGGACAATTTCTTGGGCAACTAGTATTAATAAGGTTTTTAAGCCAGCATTTCTAACAAATTCGTCGAGTTTGGGATTTTCTATGAGTTGCCTGAGCGGTTCAATATTACCGTCATAAACGCTGGCCAGCATTCTATGTAAATCTTCAGTTACAATATCTCCAGTTACATCTCCTGCTGTTTCTCCTGGTGTGGAGAAAAAATCAATTATTAGAGGATAGGCTTTGGTTTCTCTGAATTGTGCTAGTAAAAATAATGCATGGATATGTAAAAAGTATTTAGGGAGTTCTACTAATCCTTCTACGTTATCTTTCCATTTTTCTAAAG
>JBCCYD010000020.1:0-28207 GCA_039190385.1 Cyanobacteria bacterium P01_F01_bin.143
CTCGGACTTCGCCGGAGAATCGTAATATTATATGGAATTATCTGACTAAGTTATCGAAGGTTCAAGCAATTTTGAATGGTAATGATCTCAAGGAATTGGTATATTTCACTAGCCAGATTACAATCTGCTAACTTAGCAGTAATTTCTAACTCTATTTGTTCTAATTTACTAACCCTTTGAATACTATCTTTGGGCAATTGCAGACTAGTCGCAACTTTTTCCCTTTCAGTTGTCGGTAAATTAACAATTAAGATTTCTAATCTAATTAACCAATGATGTAACTTATTTTCTGGATCTAGATAACGCAACCAACGAGAAACACAACGGATTTCCCAAGATAATTTATCAGTTAATGCCAAATCTTGATGAAGGCAACGCAACGCTCCCAACTCAGCGAGTAATTGTAATGAGGGTTTCCAATAATCAGACTGTAAAATATATTTTAATTCAGCCCGCAACCTAGTAGTTAAAGCTGGAGCAGGTTTTCCTCCTAATCTGAGTTTCTGATAAACACCAGAGTCGATCGCGTAACGAATATATTCAACTGTTTGCTCTTCAATCTCGAAGCCTAAACGCACCGCAAACCTGACCGCACGATAAATCCGCGTTGGATCTTCAATAAAACTATTGGCATGAAGCACCCTAATCTGACGCGATCGCAAATCTAACAAACCACCAAAAAAATCTAACAAATCTCCTTTTCGCGAAGATTCCCCCTTCCTCGGAGTTGTCAATCGCACTGCCAAAGCATTAATCGTAAAATCTCGACGATATAAATCTTGCCGAATTGAACTGGCCTCCACCTCAGGATTAGCCGCTGGATAGGGATAAAACTCCGTTCGAGCCGTGGCAATATCCAACCATAAACTCCCTAATATCGGATCTTTATGCCATAGCAAGGCCGCAGTTTGAAATTGCCCGTGAATCGAAAGGCGAGACTGGGGATATTTTTCCTGAATTGATCTGGCTAAAGTGACCCCTGCCTGATCATCAGCTGATCTATGAAACCCATCAACCACTAAATCGATATCCTGTAATAATAAAGGTGTATTTTCATCATTGAGTAATAAATCTCTTACTCCGCCGCCGACTAAATATAAATTCCAACCACGATCTTGAGCCGCGATCTCAATTTGGGATAACAATTCCGCGATCGGCTCGGCTAATCTTGTTTTCAACGTCGGTAACAAACAAGAAGTCAGCGGTTGTGGTTGATCGCTACTAGCTGATAACTCTTCGCGATCTTGATGCAATTGGCGCAAAACATCAGTGCGAGTAACAATGCCAATTAATTCTCCCTGATCCAAAACAGGTAATCTTCCCAGGTCATAAGTCACCATCAAAGATTCAATTTCTCGCAAAGTTGTCTCGGGCGTAATAATTTTCAGATTCTGTGACATATAACCCTTAACTGGGGCATGGGAAAAACCATGATGCAGGGCCAGATCCAAATCTCGACGGGAAATCACCCCGACTAATTTGCCGGTAGCTTCGACAACCGATAAACCAGAATGTCCGTAACGAAATAAAATTCTTTGGGCTTGCTCGATAGTGGTCTCCGGACGAATAGTTCGCACAGGAGAAGACATTAAATCTCTAGCAGTAGGCGGTTCAGGAATCTGCGATCGCAAACCCGTAACTAAACTCTGAAAAACCCCATCCGCATCTTCAATCGTTGTCGTCATCGAAGCCGCTTGAGAATGTCCCCCACCGCCATAGGCAATAAATAATTGATTGAGATTGGTCTCTCTGATCCGCGATCGCCCGATGACCGTTAACTTCTTAGAATTTTTCCTTCTATATTCATGCCCCAGCAAAAGAGCATCACTTTCAGTTAGATCAATCAATCGTGAAGTGAGACTCGATAAACCACGAACAAATTCCTCAGTCTTCAATAAAACCGAAGTTATTTTATAGCCGCGAATTTCTGTAGTTTCCAGTTGAGACAAAGCCATATTCAGAATATGGCGTAACTGAGGAGCTAAACCAGGTTCCACATATTCCGCGATCGCCTTAACATTAGCCCCCATTTCCATCAACCAAGCCAAAGCCTTAGCATCGCGAGGACTAGTCATCTGGTAGGTTAGAGAGCCTGTATCAACATGAATGCCCAAAGCCATGGCCGTTGCGGCAACGGGAGGAGGTGTAATTTGCGCTTGTTGTAACAATTCAGCGATCAAACTAGTAACTGCCCCAACCTGCTCAACATAGATGTTAGTGGCAGGAATATCTGATTTAAAACCACTATGATGATCGTAAATCTCAATATTTTGCACATTTGGCAACTCAAACCAAGCCGCAGCCTTACCCAAGCGATCGCGTTTTTGGGTATCGGGAATTATAATCGATCTAATATTTTCGGGCGTAACACTGCGCAATTCGATAATGGGGAATTCATCTCGGTGTAAAGCCAAAAACTCCCTGACTGTTCCATGAGCACCCCCAGTCAAGACAATCTTGGCACCTTTTTTCAAGAGCGATAATCCCACCGCCGCGCCTAAAGCGTCAAAATCTGCGATTTGATGGCATAAAATTAAATCCATAGGGGAAAATATATCAAATTTAGATACAGCTTGATTTTTGCTTTAATTAGGATTACTTACTGAGATTTGTCGTTTTGTTCTAAATCATCATTTTTTGTTTTGACACGTCCTGCTTGTCGCGTTGCCTTAGTTAACAAATATTCAATCTGAGCATTAACACTACGTAGATCGTCAGCAGCCCATTTTTCTATTACTGCGTATAATTTAGGATCTAATCTCAATAGAAATCGTTTTTTGCTCACTGATTCTCTTTATTTTAGGTGTATAGAGTTCCTGCATTGATGATTGGTTGAGTAGCACTTTCAGAAACGAGGGCAACTAGCAAATTATTAACCATTACAGCTTTGCGTTCTTCATCTAGTTCTACAACTTGTTTTTCACTAAGACGAGTTAAAGCCATTTCAACCATTCCCATAGCTCCTTCAACAATTCGCTCTTTAGCTGAAATTACCGCAGCCGCTTGTTGACGGCGTAACATAGCTTGGGCGATTTCGGGAGCATAAGCTAAATGAGTTAGCCTGGCGTCAACTACTTCAACCCCAGCCACTTCTAACCTCTGTTGTGTTTCTATTTTTAGTACAGTTGCCATATCATCTGGGTTGCTTCTTAGTGATATTACATCCTCTTCGTAAATATCATAAGGATAACGATTGGCTAAAGCTCGAATCGCAGTTTCACTTTGAATTGCGACAAACTTTCGATAATCCTCAACATCAAAAACTGCTTTGGCAGAATCAATTACTCGCCAGACAATTACGGCTCCAATCTCAATAGGACTACCTTGCGCATCATTCACCTTGATATAGTCACTATTAAAGTTTCGCACTCGAAGAGAAACTTCTTTCCGTTCTACTATCCCCGGTAGAACCCAGTAAAATCCAGGTTTACGAACACTACCAATATATTTGCCTAACAAAACTAACACTTTGGCTTGGTTGGGTTGAACTATAAATAAACCATTACTTAAAATTAAAGCTAAGACAGAAATAGTTAAACCAATCCCAAATAATAAGGGATTAACTATTTGATCAAAAGTAATAGATTGAGTAAATAACAATATACTTCCCAAAAAAACCAAGATAATCACTGGAAGAATAAAGAAACCATTTATACTCCAGGATTGAACTTCACGAATCTGATTCATCGGATATACTCCATTTTATGTGGCTACAATAGTATTTTTATTTTAGTGATATTGTTATGATATCACTTTATAATCATAAA
Source organism: Cyanobacteria bacterium P01_F01_bin.143 (assembly GCA_039190385.1). Classification (GTDB taxonomy): domain Bacteria; phylum Cyanobacteriota; class Cyanobacteriia; order Cyanobacteriales; family Xenococcaceae; genus Xenococcus. The sequence goes on from JBCCYD010000020.1 coordinate 3,768, forward strand.
TACCAAGATAATCAGTCAGACTACAATTATTAGCTTTGTAAAGTCTAATACTAAATCCGATTTGTATACCCATTTTTCAAGTTAGTTATCAACTAGCCAATGATAGTTAGTTAATTTTGCCACTCTAGGAAATATCAGCTAACTGTCTCCTCCTGTCTAGCCTTTGTCATGTCAAAAAGATTTTGTGCTTGAGGAGCAATAAAACCTTCAAAAATACTTTTTTCTCCAGTCTTATTTTCTATAAAATATCTCTGTGACAATTCATAATAGGCATAACTCCAGGACATTTGTTCCGAATTGCCTTGCTCATTAAGCACTGTTACAGGTTCCATGACGGCACGAGTCGCTGTTTGTTTTAATCCACTAGCCTGACTTCCTTCAAGGCGATCTTTCATCGGTACTCCTTGACTGGCTAGAGCTTGAGCTGTAGTTTCAATATCAGGATAGATAGGGGTATTTTGTCGATTAATATAAGCTGTGAAGTGATTGACTCCATAGCCATGCAAAAGTACCCAAGCTCCATATTGACTTACTTCGTTTACTGCTTCTACTACAGTGCGTTTCGGTGGCAACCAAGGACGCGTAAAGACAGGAACTAAAGCTTGAGCAATTTTTTGATAATCTTTCTCTAATTTCAAGGATGATTGTTGCAGAGCCGATAGATCGAAAAACGAACCCGATCGCACAGTATCTTGAATTGCACTAATAATCAATGGTGGCAATTGCTCTACAATCAATTCACTGATAAAGAGTTTTGGTAAATCCAACTCATCTTGTGCAGGATGTCGATAGTGACAAGCATAAAGATTGCGATCGCCGAATTCATATTCTCCTGCTACTTCGTAACCTAACCATTCAACAATCTTTTCTAAATAGGGAATCCCCAAATTGATTGAACCAGAAGGAGCATCTACCATCAATCGCAAGGAACGAAAAGCAATATGGTCATTAGCCACAATGCCTCCTGCATCTTGAATCATAGTTTCATAGATTCGAGCATAGGGAACCCGTTGACGATAAATTTCCCAGAGTTGTGCCCATAGTTCCAGAGCAAGATGTGGTGAGTTCATGAGCGCTAAGGGGGAGTAATAAGTAATGAGTCCTGTCTTCGCAGGATCGAGATAATAAGTAATAAGTAATAAGTAATGAGTAATTGGTTAATTCATGTATTGCTATATTTTTTGAATACTCCATGCAAAATATTTAAAGCAATAGCAATCTGTTCAGAAGTGATTACCAGAGGCGGACAAAAGCGAATCGCGGATTTGCCACAACCAAGTAAGATTAAACCCTGATAAAAAGCATCATTGAGAATGCAATCTCGTTTCGCAGAATCTGGTTGCTCCTGATTATCCAAAATATTGATCGCGACCATCAACCCCTTACCACGAGGCTGTGAAACAAAAGAATAACTAGAAGCTAAACGCATTAACCCTTCTGCTAACTCTAATCCCCGTTCCCGAGCGTTCTCGATTAAGCCCTGTTCCAATAATTCCAAAGTAACGTTAGCCGCAGCACATGCGACTGGATTACCCCCAAAAGTATTAGCATGGGAACCAGGCGGCCAAGTCATAATTTCTGGTCGAGATACAATAGCGCCCAAAGGTAACCCACTAGCAATTCCCTTGGCTAGGGTAATAATATCGGGCATCACATTCCAATGCTCAACGGCAAAAAGTTTCCCTGTCCGTCCCATCCCTGATTGCACTTCGTCGAGAATCATCAGGATCTGGTGGCGATCGCAAATTTCTCGCAACCGTTCTAAAAATCCATCTTCAGGGACAATATAGCCACCTTCTCCTTGAATTGCTTCTACCACAACAGCCGCTACATCCGAAGGCGGTAACATCGCAGTAAAAAGGTGTTTTTCTAGGTAATCTAAACTTTCGTGGGTGCCATAGGGAATATGGGTTACTCCAGGAACTAAAGGCCCAAAACCTTGACATTGAACTGACTTAGAGCCAGTGAGAGACATTGCCCCATAAGTCCGACCATGAAAACCTCCAACAAACGCAATCACCCGCCAACGCTGAGTATAATATTTGGCTAACTTTAACGCTCCCTCCAAAGATTCCGCACCAGAATTGGTAAATAACACTCGCGCTTTGGCTCCCTGTTCAGTCTCGGGAAAAGGAGCTTTGGCTGCCAAGGTTTCTGCTAGCTGTGCCAGAGGTTCGTAATAGAAATCGGCACCACACATATGTAATAACTTGGCCGATTGGTCTTGAATTGCTTGCACAACCTGCGGATGGGCATGACCAGTAGCAGCCACGGCGATTCCTGCGGTCAGATCCAAAAAGATATTGCCATCGACATCTTCGACCAGACAGCCCGATCCTCGCTCGACAACTAAGGGATATTCTCTAGTGTAGGAAGGCGAAGTCACAGCGCGATCACGATCAATGATTGCTTTGGCTTTTGGGCCCGGCAATGGCGTGATTAACCTAGGTGCTTTTATATTTTGGGATTTGGTTACAGTAAACATGGCTTTAATTAATTTAGGGTATTGTAGAGACGTAGCATGCTACGTCTCTACACATATTCAATTATCTATTGTCAATCTGAGCGCGTTGCAACTGCCCAGAAAAATCGACATAGACAGTTTTCAACTCCGAGAAAATATCTAACGCGGCACTGCCAGCTTCTCGATGACCGTTACCAGTAGCTTTAATGCCACCGAAGGGTAGATGAACTTCTGCGCCAATAGTGGGACCATTGATATAAGTAATTCCCGCTTCAATATCTCGCATTGCTTGAAAAGCCCGATTGACATTCTGGGTATAAATTGCTGAAGAAAGGCCATAGCGGGAGTCATTAATCACCGCGATCGCTTCTTCAAATGAGCTAACCTCGATCAAAGACACTACTGGCCCAAAAATTTCCTCCTGAGCAATTCGCATCTGGGGCTCAACTTCATCCAAAATAGTTGGTTCAAAGAAATAACCTTGGTCTAATCCTTCACCTTGAGCTGGTTTCCCACCTGTCAGAACGGTTACACCTTCCTTCTGGGCAATCTCTAGATAATATTGAACTCGATTTAATTGTGCCTTATTAACCAAAGGCCCCACATCAGTATTTGGATCAGTCCCTGACCCTAAGCGTAAGCTGCGGGTTTTATCTAATAATCTTGCTGTGAATTCCGCTTTGATATCCCGATGTAAAATTAGACGACTTGTAGCAGTACAGCGTTGTCCCGTCGTACCAAAAGCTCCCCAGAGCGCACCCTCCAGGGCTAACTCTAAATCTGCATCTTCCATCACAATCTGGGCATTTTTTCCTCCCATCTCTAAGGAAACTCGCTTATGACTCCGTCCACAGATAGCGGCGACTTGAGCTCCAGTTTGGGATGATCCAGTAAAAGAAACTAAGTCAATTTCAGGATGGGCAGTCAAACTTTGACCAACTTCTTCCCCTGAACCATGAACCAAGTTGAAAACTCCTGGGGGAACTCCTGCCTCAGCAATAATTTCGGTCAGCAGAGTTGCACAGGCCGCAACATCTTTAGCTGGCTTAAAAATTAGACTATTGCCACATACTAGAGCTGGGAATGCTTTCCAGCAAGGAATTGCTATGGGGAAATTCCAAGGAGTGATTAAAGCGGCAACTCCAATCGGCATTCGCATAGTCATGGCAAATTTATTGCCCAATTCTGAAGGAGTAGTCTGACCAAATAAACGACGACCTTCCCCTGCATAGTAGAAAGCGCAATCAATTCCTTCTTGGACATCACCTCTTGCTTCAGTTAGAATTTTGCCCATTTCTCGACTCATAAGGATAGCTAGTTCTTCTTTGCGAGCCAGCAATTCTTCGCCAATTCGATGGACAATTTCTGAGCGCACAGGTGCAGGAACTAATCTCCAGGATCGATAAGCTTCGCGAGCAGCGATAACGGCAGCTTCGACATCAGCTTCACCCGATAGGGGTGCAGTGGCAATAGATTCGCGATCGTTAGCAGGATTCAGACTCTCAAAAGATTCTCCTGATTGAGCCGATAGCCACTTTCCATTAATGTAATTACGACAAGTGAGTGGTTTATTCACGGAGCTAGCCTCCTTTAGCTGGAGATGATAAATCCTATTTTCTTTGGACTCTTGATACTCGAAAAGCTCACTTACAGCCAGTTAAGCTGACGAGCTGCTCATAAAATTTACTTCTAGCATAGCAATAAAATATCCAACTTTGGACATTTGATGCATAAAGTGAGTATTTTGTCAAAAAAATATTTAGATGATTGATATTTCGTAAAGCTAATTATCCAAATATTTGGTTAAAAGTTGGGGAAGATAATCAAAACCATCAACTTTAATTGAAGAAATAATATGCGATCGCGAACATCTAAATGCGATCGCGCAATCCAACAAATATTGTTGCCTAAGACTTTTTGTATACATACAATGTATGCATGACCTTTGAATATGATCCTCAAAAAGCTCAAACAAATTGGCGAAAGCACGGTGTTTCATTTGCTGAAGCTGAATTAGTGTTTTTTGATCCTCTTGCCATTCATGACGTTGATCCTGATTCAATAGACGAGGAACGCTTCATCGCATTGGGAATGGGGAACTCAGGACTGCTCTTGGTTGTTGTTTACACTATGCGTGGTGATGCAGTTCGTCTAATTTCTGCACGTCGTGCAACTCGACAGGAGAAAAAAGTTTATGAGAAATGAATATGATTTTTCCCAAGGAAAGCGTGGTGCAATTATTCCATCTAAAGGAAAAACACGTATCACTATATACTTAGATGATGAAATTTTAGAAAGTTTTCGGAACAGAGCAGAAACCGAAGGTCGTGGTTATCAAACATTAATTAACGAGGCTTTGAAGGATTATCTCCAAGATACAACTAATAGACCCTTGACCGAGAATGACCTTCGTCGTGTTCTTAGGGAAGAGCTATTGACTCCAAAAAGCTCTTCAAGCTAATTATTCAAGTACTCGGTTAAAAGTTGGGGAATTTAATCAAAGCAATGATATACGATCGCGAAAATCTAAATGCGATCGCTTTTCCGTAATTCAATTAGAAACAAAAACCCAAAAATTACCAGATAAAAATAATCGTTTGAACGGAGATACAATCACCATTTAAAGGGCCAAAATTTCTGAAACCCTGTAATCAAATTCCAAAAAATCTGAATAAACCAGGGTGCTCCTGCATCAACGCGCTTATCTATTCTGTGCTGCTCTTCAGTACGATTAAACTTCCAGTAGCTGCTGCTGTACATGTTTTCTGATGTAACACTGTGAACATTCTTCATGTACTGTCTGACTCTTTTCATGCTTTCAAATTCACAAGCTACCCAGACATAAGGCACCCCGTCTTTCCAGGGAAGAGACTCTATAGCATTTAGCAGGGCATCGGGTTTTTCCCCAGGTTTATTATTGATAACCCACTTCACCTCAATGCCGTCAGGCTTCTTAAGGGATTGTTTATCCGCCTCACTGGGAACCTCAATTACAGCGTAGCCCTGGGCTTGGCTTGGTAGTAGTTCTAAATTGCAACATAATGCGGGCAACCCCGACATGTCACCCGCCAGTAAAAACCAGTCTGATTTATGGTCAACTAGTTTGGTAGGACCAGGACCTCCCATAAGTATCTTGTCACCGGGTTGGGTTGATTCAGCCCATTTGGCTGCTGGACCATTTTTAGCGCCATGGAGGGAAAATTCAATTCCTAATTCATTCTCTTCTCGACTAAATGTCCGCACGGTATAGGTGCGCTTTAGATGCTTTCCCTGGGCTTGTTGTTGATCAGCTATGGCTTCACCATTGTTGGCAAATAGTAGCTTTACATAGCCACTCTCGTAATTTTCAGGAAAATCAGCCAAGTCATCTCCTGTAAAAATTACTCTTTGTAGATGAGGAGTGATCTTTACAGATTTTTTTACAATTATTGTTCGATAATTTGCCCCAGCCATAGATTCTGTCTAATAAAAAGTCCAACGATATAGATGGTAGCACTTTTTAGATAATTGAGAAGAATTCTCAATTAACATGCAGCTTGTTGTTGATAGTTAGAGTAAATGTAAATTTTTTACTCCAAATATTCGGTTAAAAGTTGGGGAAGATAATCGAAACCATCAACTCCAATAAAAGCAATGATCTGCGATCGCATCTCTTTTAACAATTGCTTAAAGGCAAGCTCTCCCAATTGACCTTTAATAATAGTTACTAACCCAGCGCTTTTACGCCATTCGAGAGAATTAATCTGTTTGAGCAAGTAACTACCCAAACAGCCATGATAGATACTGAGCTTGAGATCTTCAATGCTGTAATAAGCTTCTGCCAAATAACTATAGCTAAGACCTTGCAGATAAACATCCTGAGCCATTGTGGCCAATTTCACGCCCTTTTCTAGAAACGCGATCGCGGATGTTGGTTGCGCCAAAATAACATAGGCAATCCCCAAACTATTATTCACCAAAGATTGAGTTTGTAAATCTTCGACTTTTTCCGCTAGTTGTAAACCCTGTTCAAGATAACGAATCGCCTCGTTGTACACTTCTGAATCCATCGAATCGAGATCTCGTGCGGCAAAAACTTTACTGTATCCAAGATTAACCAAGGCATTAGTTTCCCCCAAACGATTCCCGCCCTGACGAGCCAAAATCAAAGCTCTCTGAGCGTAGTTAATCGCAGTCTCGTAATCTTTCTGCTGCACATAAGTCCGACTTAAATGATTGAGATTGGCAATTTCACAGGACTTATCTTGAGCTTCTCGGGCAACCTCCAATGCTTGTTGATGAAAATCCAAAGCTTGTTTATATCGCCCCAAAGTCCGTTGCGAATATCCCAGCAAAGTAAGAATCCGACCCTTTTCTAGATTCCCTTCGATTTGCCGAATTGGTTCACTCAAATATTCCAACGTGTTTTGTAAATATTCTCCAGAAAAAGAGACAAAAATTCCACTATAAAGGGGAAAATCATCTCTGCGCGCAAACAAACGTAAAATTTGCAGCATAATCTGGAAACAACCTTCGCGAAAGCGATTACTCGTTGTAAAAGTTTGGGATAATTCCAGCCAGATAACGGCAAAAGTTAGAAAGGTACTATAGGAAAGTTGTTTGCCGAATTTCGCACTATAAGGTTGTTTATCGTACCAAGCAACTAAACCCTGTTGAATATATTGCAATAAAATTGCCAATTCAACCCAACCTCGTAACTCGATGTTGTTGGTGACTCCGCCTAAATCGGCAATTGAGTTTTGTTCAGCTAAAGTTTGAAATAATTTTTTGGGTAAGGGATTCTCAACCTTTTTCACCCAAACTCGCCAGGGATTTGGTTGTTCTCTAGCAAAGCCAATACTTCTGCTCGATTCATACATCCAGCTAATCAAATCATCTTCTAACTGGGAAAAAGAAGTTAACCCGGAAAGGATTCCTGTAGCTATTTGCTGACAATCTTGAGCTAATTGAGTATTATCGAGATTGGTTGTCGAAGATTGTAAACTTTGAGCCAATTGCTGCAACTTGTCGCGATTTAGAGGCTCTTTTTGGTTAATATCAATGATTTTAATCCAATTGGCAACTAGTTGCTCTGAGCTGGAATCGAGGAGTTGTTTCGTAGCATCCGCGATCGCATTTTGTTGTTGATGATTTTTTTGCCATCTCTGATATTGAGTATCAATAGTTGTTAAAGCGCGCATTACTCTTGCTGCTTTGAGTTTTTTCTCTAATTGCGCTTGCGTTGCCGCAATTCTTTGGGCTAAACAACGTTCCCAAACTTCCGCCGTTCCCGATTCAATACCTCGTTCTAACATGATGTAAACTCTTTCTGTCGAGGCGATTTTTCCTTGAAGAGTTTTATCTATAATTTGATCGATTAATTCAAAATACTGTTCTGATAGGGTTTGCGTCACGGTTTTGAAGTAGTGAAGATTTTTTTCATTATGACAATTTTTGAAAGAAATCAGTAATTATGCTGAGTCCTTTAAGTAATGAAGCTTACCATTGTCTAAGGGACTTCCAAATTAAAAAGCATTCCAGGTACATTCGATATATCTATGGTTTGCAGTATATTTTGGAAGCATTAATTTTCTGGAAGTCCCTTATTGATTTAACCTTGAATTCGATAAAAATATACTAATTTGACTTGACATTTGGCAAGTTACACTGATTTTCTGGCTCAGAGCTTTTGAGATTGCTGTTGTTAAGACTTCTTAACCAACTACTTAACTTACCAACAACAGATAATTGTTCTTCTTGAGCAACTATTGTTGATTTCTGTTTACAAGCCTCATGGGGAGACCAAAAGTGATCATTAAAGTCGTAATAGCCCATTGTTCTACCTCTAACTTAGACAAAAGTTTTTTGGGCACTCCTCACACCGAAAAATCGTAACTCCTTACTCAATTATTAGTCTTGATCAGATATTAATTAATCAGTAATTTAGCTGAAATTTATGTTTATTACTCAGTAAATAAGGCAAAATTACGTATTGGACTTGGTTCACAAACGCTCTAAACTATTTCGATCTCTACTCCTGATACAAATACCCTGCAAACTGATATTATTTTACCCAATAGTCTCATCAACTCAGAAAAAACTGTGGCCCAAGTTTGTCAGCGCGATCGCGCTTTCGGGATAGCTAGTGGTTTAACGATTAAAGGTAAAGGTGGTCTACCTGCTCAACCGATTGAACCTTTTGATACGGACGATGGAAAAATTATCTTGACTGCTTATGCCATCGATAATCTTAATTCCCGTACACCTGGTATTTCGGCGAATTGTAGTATTAGTAGTATTAATTAAGTTAATTTCTGTGAATAGTTTTCAAAAATGACCGTTGATAGTAATTCTTATGTGTATAATTACTGGTGGCCATATTGAACCATCAAAATAGTAGAGTAGTAGTAAGATGAAACAGAGACTATCACTATCACTATTACTATCCTTAAGTTACTGCATTTTTAGCCAAGGAATTTTCTTAAGCTCAGCGGCCCGCGGAGCGGATCTCTTCGAGATCGCACAAGTTATCCCCGACAACACAACAAATACAACAGTTGATGTTAATGGGAGTGATTTTACGATTAATCAAGGCGATCGCGCTGGCAATAATCTATTCCATAGTTTCAATGATTTCTCTGTTCCCACAAACGGTTCCGCCTTCTTCAACAACTCAGCCGATATAGTTAATATCTTTTCTAGGGTTACAGGCGGTAATACTTCTAACATCGATGGATTACTTGGGGCAAATGGCACCGCAAATTTATACCTAATCAACCCCGCAGGAATTATTTTTGGCGAAGGAGCCAGATTAGATATTGGCGGCTCGTTTTTTGGCAGTACGGCCGATAGCATTATCTTTGATGATGGTGAATTAAGTGCCACAGATTTAGCCAATCCTCCTTTGATTACGATTAATGCTCCTATTGGTTTAAGTTTTCGCGACAATCCAAGAGATATTACTAATCGATCTGTAGCTGATGATATTGGTTTACAAGTTTCTCTAGGGAAAAATATTACTTTAGTTGGTGGGAATATAAATCTAGAAGCAGGGAAGCTCACAGCACCAAGCGGAATAATAAATCTGGGGGGATTATCTACAACAGGGGAAATTAAGCTCAATTCCGATGGTAATATTGGTTTTCCTAACGATATTTCTGCGGCAAATGTAACTTTAAGCAATCAAGCAGAAGTCAAGGTTCGCTCTAGCAATGGTGGTGCAATTAATATCAATGCTAATCAACTGCAACTAACAGAAGAAAGTCTTCTAGCTGCTGGAATTGAAGCTGAATCAGGTTTTCCTGGTGCTCAAGCAGATAACATCACAATAGAAGCTAACAATATTGTTGCTAGTGGTAATTCTGAGATTCGGAATGAAAATCTCGGCATTGGTAATGCGGGAAATATCAATATCACCACAGAAACCTTAGACTTTACCGAAAAATCAGCTATAGTTACCAGTAACTTTCAACAGGGTAATGCTGGAAATGTTAATATTCATGCCATAGGAGATATTAGCTTTAATGGTGAATCTGGCGGAATTTGGGCCATGTCAGGTTTTACTAGGCAAGATACATTTAATGAAATTCAAGGAGTAGTGGGTGATGGGGGAGATATTATTGTTACTGCTAACAATTTATCTCTAAATAATAATGGTCATTTTGAAAGTAGAGCCGCTGGGATTGGAGATTCTGGAAATATCACTGTTAATACAGGGAATCTCTTCTTAAATGATGGTGCAATTGCTACTAATTCCTCTGGAATGGGTGATGCTGGAAATATTATTCTTAACGTTAGTGATACTGTTTCACTCAATCAGATCAACAATTTCTCCATCTTAATTTTGGCTCAGGTTTCAGGCCAAGGTAATGCAGGAAACATTGAAATTAATACTGGTAATTTAGTAGCTAAAAGTCAGGATCAGTCCGCTATTAGTCTATTACTACTTACTGATCATCGGGGGGGAATCGGGAATTCAGGCAATATTACCATTGATGCAACTGACTCTATTTCTTTTGACAAAACCGTTCAATTAAGCAATGCGATTCCCAGTAATGTGGTAGGTAATGCAGGTACCATCCAAATTAAGGCCAATAGTTTATCTGTTAATGGATCACTAATTCAGGCTAATACATCGGGACAAGGAAATGCTGGAGATATCATCATAGAGGCAAACGACTTTTCTTTAGACCAAGAAGGTCTAATTTTGAGTCAAGTTCTCGGAACAGCTAATGGACAAGGCGGAGAAATTAGTATTACTAGTGAGAATATCATCTTAAAAGGACGGTCTTTTGTTTCGACGAATACTCAAGCCGAAGCAATGGGTAATGCCGGGAATATCATTCTCAATGCCGACATAATAAGCATTATCGAAGATTCTGCCTTTGATAGCATCACCAATAATGAGTTTGATAGTGGCAATATTACTATTACAACAAGAATGTTAGAAATAGCTAGCGGCGGAGACGTTAATGTTAGTACTTTTAATAAAGGCAATGCTGGTAGTTTGACTATCAATGCTAGCGAGTTAATTTTCCTAACTGGTCTTCCTGATAATCAAGACATTAATGATGCTAATCGCAGTGGGTTATCTACTAACTCACTGATTAGTAATGGTAACTCTGGGGATATAAATATAGTTACTAACCAGCTAATCATTAGTGACGGAGGAACTATTGAAGCAGGTAATTTTGTTGATTTTGGTGGGCCTGGACCATTTCCAGGCACAGGAGAACCAGGAAATATAATTATCCAAGCAAACTCTATTAACTTGAGCGATGGAGCGAGAATTCAGACTACTACTCAATCTCCCACAGGAAATGATGCTATTCAAATAGATTTAAAAGTTACAGATAATATTACCTTACGTAATGATAGTTTTATTTCTGCTCGTGCTTTTGAGAATGCTGATGGTGGCAATATTAGTATTAATGCTAAGTTTATCATTGCTTTTCCTAATGGTAATAATGATATTCTCGCCAGTGCCCAAAGAGGAGAAGGGGGCAATATTATTATCAATACAGAAGCTCTTTTTGGAATTCAAGAACGTCCTTTAAACGACAGAACTAATGATATCAATGCTAGTTCTGAGTTTGGCTTGGATGGTGCAATTTCTATCTTTACTCCTGATATCAATAGTATTCAAACTGAAATTAATTTACCTAACAGTCTTATTGAATCAGAACAAACTGTTGGTCAAGTTTGTCAGCGTGCGCCTGCTACAGAGGAAGCTAGTGGTTTAACTGTCACTGGTAAAGGTGGGATCCCTCGCCAACCTTTTGAGCCTTTTAACTCTGAGACTCTCTTGGTTGACGAAATAATTACGACTCGCGATCGCGGCAGCGCCAGCGGAGCTGGCCGCCAAGCCAATTATCCAGAACTCAAACCCATCCAAACCAACATCGGAAATATTTACCCTGCCAGAGGCATTTTCAAAACGGAAGATGGCAAAATTATCTTAACTGCCTATGCAACTGAGAATCTCAATTCCCGTAAACCCTATATTTCGGCGAATTGTGGCATTAATTAAGTAAATTTCTGTGAATACTGTTCAAAATTGACTATTGATCGTAGTTCGCATCTGTATAATCACTGATGATTAAATCCAACTATCGAACTGATTGGGGAGAGTGGAATTTGAAACAGAGATTATCGCTATCGCTATTACTATCTTTGAGCTACTGTGGTTTTAGCCAAGGAATTTTCCTCAACACAGCAACGGCACAAGTTGCCCCTGACAACACAACAAATACAACAGTTGATGTTAATGGGAGTGATTTTACGATTAATCAAGGCGATCGCGCTGACAATAATTTATTTCATAGTTTTAGCGATTTTTCTGTCCCCACAGATGGTTCAGCATTTTTCAATAACTCAGCTGATATAGTCAATATCTTTTCAAGAGTCACTGGGGGAAATATTTCCAATATTGATGGATTGCTCAGAGCAAATGGCACCGCGAATCTATATTTGATAAATCCGGCAGGAATTATTTTTGGCGAAGGAGCCAGATTAGATATTGGCGGCTCATTTTTTGGTAGTACTGCCGATAGTATTAACTTTCCCGATGGAGAATTCAGCGCCACAGATTTAGCAAATCCGCCTTTAATAACGATCAATGCTCCAATTGGGTTAAGTTTTCGCGATAACCCTGGAGATATTACTAATCGTTCCGACCTCAGAGAAACCAATGTGATTAGTCAAGGTACAGACTCAGAACGCACCATTGTTGACCAAATTGGCTTACAAGTAAATCCAGGAAATAATATTACTTTAGTTGGCGGGAATATTTTCCTCGAAGATAGTGGGATTACAGCACCAGGAGGAGTCGTCAACTTAGGTGGATTATCCACAGCCGGAGAAATTAGTTTTAATCCTGATGGAAGTCTCTCTTTTCCCGATGGTGCAACTAGAGCAGATGTTTCTTTGAGCAATGATGCATCAGTCGATGTTCGTGCTGGGGGAGGTGGATTTATTAATGTTGATGCTCGAAATCTTACCCTTACAGATCAAAGTGAATTATTTGCGGGAATTGCCGAAAATATGGGTTCACCCACAGCACAAGCGGGAGATATAAATATTAATGCTATTGAATCTGTGCAAATTATAGGACAAGAGAGTCAAACCAGTTTTGGTTCTTTTTCCGCTGCCGAAGTAGAAGGTGTCTTTGTTGAAAAAGATTTAACTACTGCTATCCGTAATAATGTTGGGGTGTCTTCAGCCAGAAGAATAAGTGAAAGTGACAGAAGTAGTGCTATTGGCAATGCAGGGAACATCAATATCAACACAGGCACTTTAGATTTAATCAATGTTTCATCAATCAACAATAGTACCTATGGTGTTGGGAATGGAGGAAATATAACAATTCAGGCTCAATCCATTAGTCTTACAGGATTTAATACTCTAATCGAAGCGAAGGTCAGGGGTTTATCGGCCAACTCAATTCAAGAAGTTGCTCAGGGAAATGGTGGCGATATTAATATTCTTACGGGATCTTTGTCTTTAGATAATAGTGAGATTAATACTAGTGTTTTATCGAATTCTGAAGGGAATGCCGGGAATATTAATATTAATGCTTCAGGAGAAGTTTTTCTCTTCAATAATAGCCAATTTGCTGCACAAGTAATACGTAGAGCAGAAGGAAATAGCGGAAACATAAATATTAATGCTGCCAATTTATCTACTCGTGGCTCAAGAATCATGTCAGATAATCAAGGCGGAGGAAATGCGGGAAATATTACGATTAATGCTACAGATTCTGTTGTTCTTAATAGTATAGATCAGACTCTCGGTGGTCGTATTAGTCTAATTATTGCTCAATTGCAAAGTAGTGTAGTTGGAGAAGGGGGAGATATTACTATTTCTGCCCCCCAAATTTCTTTAAATAATTTTGCTTTAATTTCTACCAATATTGCAGTAAATGTAGAAGGAGAAGCTGGAAATATTACTCTCAACGCTGATACTATAAGCATTGATAATGGTTCGGTAATTGATGCTTTAACTGAAACAGATTTCGATGGTGGTGATATTAATATCAATGCAAACTTGTTACAGTTAAGCAATGGAGGAAAGATTGTTACCGGAGCTGATAGAGGGGGTAATGCGGGAGATATTACTCTTAATATTGCGGGAGATATTATCTTCAATAATGCTAACCCCGCGGCCGATTCTCCCTTTAACGAACGAAACTTACAAGGAGTAGAATTACAAACAGGGATATTTGCCAATAATTTTCCTAATTCCACGGGCAATGGTGGAATTGTTACTATATCTGCCGATTTAATTGTATTTGAAGAGCAAAGTATCATTTCCGCTGAAACGGTTTCAGGTGTTGGAGGGGATATTTTTATTGATGCTGATTTTATTGTGGCAACTCCTAATCAAAATAATGACATTATCTCCAATGCAGTAAGTGGTGATGGCGGCAGAATTAATATTAATGCTGAAGCCCTTTTTGGCATTGAAGAACGTCTTTTAAACGATACAACTAATGATATTAATGCCAGTTCTGATTTTGGCTTAGATGGGACGATTTCTATCTTTACTCCCGATACGAATACTCTGCAAACTGAAATCAATTTACCTAATAATCTCATTGAATCAGAAAAAACTGTGGCTCAAGTTTGTCAGAGCGATCGCGCGTCGGGGATAGCTAGTGGTTTAACAATCAAAGGTAAAGGTGGAGTTCCTTCTACCCCGACCAATACTTTTGATTCGGAAGTCATCTTAGTTGATGAAGCAATTACAACTCGCGATATCAAACCCATTAAAACCAACATAGGAGATATTTACCCCGCCAGAGGCATTATCAAAACGGAAGATGGCAAAATTATCTTAACTGCCTATGCTACCGATAATCTTAATTCCCGTACACCTCATATTTCGGCGAACTGCAACATTAATTAGGTTCGGAAGAGCCCTAAAATTAAAATATTGAGCAAGTTTAAGAGAATATAAAGTGATGACTTACACAGCAAATCTGGGTGGGAATCAACAGCTAACGATCGCGAATCAGGGAACTCAAACTGTGATTACCTTATTTTCTAGTAGTAACCCAACGAAACTGTTGTAAATGTTGGGTTGAAGAATAAAACCCAACCTACTGACTAATTGCTAATTATTGGTTGTTGTGATTTATGAATCTGAGAATTGCTGTATTATAAGTTTATTCTGAGATTTGTTGCGGCTCATGACTTCTAATCCTAATCCATCGCCTGATGATAATTATTTTGTTGATAAAGCTGATGACGCGATCGCTAGACCTTTAGGTAATTCTTTTGTTGGCTTGGTTACACAATTCATTCAATGGATTTATAACAAGCTAATAAATAAGAAACAGACTCTTAGTGCCAGAGAAACCTATAAGCGAAAATACTATGGGCTTTACGGTAAGATTCGATTGTTTGGCATGTCGCAAGAAGTTAATTTAGAAGAGATTTACACTTCAGTTAAGTTTTTAGATGAATTGACTACTCAAGCAAAGTTTGGTTCTTTAGATGCCTTGAGAAAGAATTATAGCGAACAAGGACAAAGAAGGTTTCAAACAGGAGAATGTCAGCCTGTTCAGGGTTTTAAAGTTGCTAATGATCATCAATTTCTCTATGTTTTAGGAAATCCTGGAGCGGGAAAATCTACTTTCTTGAGAAGAGTTGGACTAGAAGCCTTGAAAGGAGATAAGGGTAAATATCAACATGATTGTATTCCTGTAATGATTGAGTTAAAAAAGTTTAATAAAGTCAGAGTAGATCTCATCGCAGCAATTACAGAAGAGTTATCTAATTTTAATTTTCCTAGTCAACAAAAGGTAATTACTGATTTTTTAAATAAGGGAAAACTACTTTTACTATTTGATGGTTTGGATGAGGTATCCAAGGACAAATTTAATGATGTTCAGGATGAAATTACAAATTTGGTGACTCGTTATGGAGATAGGGGAAATCGTTTTATTCTTTCTTGCCGAATTGCTGCTTATAAAAATCCCATGAGTAGGTTTACGAATGTGGAATTAGCAGATTTTGATGACGAACAGATAAAAAATTTTATTATCAATTGGTTCAACTCAGATCCAGAGGATGCCCAAGATTGTTGGAAAAAACTTAGCCAATCAGAATACAAAGCCTCAAAAGAATTAGCACAAACGCCTTTATTACTGACTTTTTTATGTTTAGCTTATGGTGATTCTGGTGATTTTCCTGCCCAAAGAAGTCAGTTATATTACCAAGCTTTAGAAATTTTATTGTATAAATGGGATCGAGAAAAGAAACTGAAGCGAGACAAAATATATAAGGACTGGAATCCTAATTTAGAAATTACTTTGTTATCAGAATTTGCTTTTGATTTTTTTGAAGATAATCAACTTTTCTTTAAGAAGCAAAATATCTTGGAATATCTGGAAGTTTTTTTGAGCAATACCGAGGGAAATTCTCAATATATTGATGTTAATGCTGTCCTAGATGCTATCGCAGTTCAGCAAGGAATCTTTGTCGAGAGAGCAACAAATATTTATTCTTTTTCTCATCTAACTTTACAGGAGTATTTAACAGCAAAACATATCAGTCAAAAAGATAGTCGCGTCGAAAAATTGGTCAGTAAATACTTAATAGATAGACGGTGGAAGGAAATATTTTTACTGGTTGCGGGAGAAAAAAATAACGCTGATCAAATATTAGAATTAATGTCTGAAGCAACTCATAATTTGATGAATACTCAAAAATTGAAGAACATATTACAATGGGTAGCAAGAATTACAAATCCTACTGATGGTGATGTTAAATATATAGGGAAAATAGGATTAGCTATTGCTAATGCGAGCACATTAGAATCAATTATCACTCATGCTAACACTGTGCGTAATCCAGGCAGTAATATTGTCGTTACCGCTATCACTGACATGATACCTAACGTAATTGCCAATATCATTTCCATAGCTGTAACTGATACTATGCCTAACGCTAACTCTTATGCTCAATCTTATGCCTATTCCAACGCTTATTCTAATGGCAAAGCTTATGCTAACTCTTATGCTTACATTGATTCTGACTCTTCTAATCACCTTTATGCTCAACGTACGATTGACTATTTTCTTCGTTACATTAGTTGGGCACAAAAATGGGAAATTTATAGGGAGGTTAATTATTCTTTTTTAATAAATGAATTGGAGATATTAAAACATAAAATTCCTGCTCCACAAGCATCAAAATCTAGAAGAAAAGATTTTATTGAAAGACTCTGGAAAACTTGGTTTGCCGCATTTCATACTACACAAAAAATGATGCGATTATCCGAAGAAGAAATAGAAATATTGGATAATTATCTTTATGCCAATCTATTAATATTTGAATGCAAAAATGCAGCAGTGAGAGTATCACAAAAAACTTGGCAGAAAATAGAATCAGAAATATTATTAAGTACCTAAGCAATAAATTATTTTGCGTTACTGATTTAAAACATAAAAAATAATTTTGACTGATACTCTTTCCCCCTCTCTCTGCCCAGAACACGGAGTTGGATAAACGCCTCTGCATCTTATCCTAAAGGACTACCTTCGGGGCGTGCGAAACGGTATCATTTAGAGCTGCGTGAGACAAATTCATACTAAATCCTATTAGTAAAACCAACTTTTGAACTTGATGAGACAGATGCATAGAGTTGTTTTAGTCTTGGAAATAAGTGAGTTATGTAAATAGGATTTAGTATCATACCTGAATTCAGCAACACCAACCCAACTTAAACCGATAAAACCTCAAAAAATCCTTTCATTAATACCTTATCCAAGAACAGCCAATCTATCCAAAATGCAATCCAAAAAGCTGTATGGATTACAACGATCGCCCAAAACACAATTTGATAAGAACTCTTGATACTTTTGTGGCGCAGTTTTCTTTGAGCTATAAACCCGCCTAACCAACCACCAGCAAATTCACATAAGTGCAGCGTCTGCTCTGAGATTCTCCATTTTCCGCGTTTGGCACGAGACTTATCTTCCGCATAGAGAGCAAAAGTTATCAGGCTCATGACAAAGTAAAGCATGAGCGGAATAGGATTAGTAGTAATTAGAGCAAAATGAATTGCTCCCGTCAAAGGTAGGATTGATAACAGTAAGACCTCCCATGTTGGAAAAATATACTTCCTTTTAGCATTAGATGAAGAGCCTCGCTTACTCTTTGCCCCCACAATAGAAGCATTACAAGCGCGAATTTTTCCATTTTCAGCAACTACGTGATAATAAATTATGTCCCCTTCTTGTGGACGGCGAGCTAAGTCTTTAATATCAGAAATATGCAAGAAAACCTCTTGACTTCCATCCTGTGGTTGAATAAAGCCAAATCCTCGCTCATCTTTCCATTTTGTGAGTTTACCTTTCCTAATTTTCATAAGTTTCAAGCCCCTGATATCAATCAAAAAATAAATACGGAATCTGTAAGCAAACCTGACTCATGGGATGCCAAGCCATTCACAAGGTAGGCAGGGCAGACTTTTCTGACGATCAGCTGCGGAAAAGATAGAAGTAATCATCACTATATCTTCGGTAATCGCTGTTCATAGAGAGTAGTAGAAATATTATGTTTTTCAGAACTCAAAAATAACTAAAATTAAATTATTGAGCAAGTTTAAAATAATAAAAAGCTATGGCTTACACAGCAAATCTGGGTGGGAATCAACAGCTAACGATCGCGAATCAGGGAACTCAAACTGTGATTACCCTATTTTCCAGTAGTTTAGGGCAACAGCAAAGTCAAAGTAGCAGTGTGATTACGGGAAATTGGACTAGCCCACCCCAGTTGTATCAGACAGGAGCAGGTTGGGTTTTGCAAATTAATGGCGATCGCGCACAGCAATATATCTCAATCCAAGCCAATAGTATTAATGCGATTTCTAATCCAGTCTTAAATAATGCAGCAACCATCAACTTAGAAAATATCCCTGATGTTGCAACTAATTCTCCTGAGACCAAATTTGAACCAATGCAACCCATGCAGCCTATGCAGCCAATGCAACCAATGCAACCAATGCAACCTATGAAGCCAATGACAATGGGTAATATGTCGATGAGTATGAACCCCATGTCTATGCAAATGGGCAATATGTCCATGAATATGGGAGAAACACCAAAATCGAATTCTACTAACAACTTTTGTACTCAATGCGGAGTGAAAGTTAAGCCAAGCGATCGCTTTTGTGCCAATTGTGGCAGCAAGTTACAATAATTCTTCCTCTTTCCTCGTTCCTTAATATGACTTATTGCCTGGGCATTATAAATCAATTTGGCATTGTGATGGCTGCCGATTCCCGCACTAATGCAGGAGTTGACCATATTTCCACCTACAAAAAACTTTTTGACCTATCGTTACCAGGGGAAAGAGCAATCATCATTTGCACTTCTGGTAATCTTTCAGTTTCGCAAGGAGTTTTGACCAGATTAAATCGCGATATTAGAGATCAAGAAGAGCAAAATTTGCATACGCTAGATAATATGTACGATATTGCTCAATATATTGGTAATAAAAGTCGAGAAATCCAGGAACTAGATCGCTCGTGGTTAGAAAAAGATAGTATCGATTGTGCTTGTAATTTTTTGTTGGGAGGTCAAATCAAAGGTGAAGCGCCCCAACTATACTTAATTTATCCCCAGGGTAATTTTATTAAAGCAACCCAAGAAACTCTTTTCTTACAAATTGGTGAAATTAAATATGGTAAACCGATTTTAGATCGCACCATAACGTCTACAACGCCCCTAGAAGATCTGGCAAAATGCGCCTTGTTATCTCTTGATTCGACGATGAAATCTAATATTTCTGTCGGGCCACCAATAAATATAGTGATGTATGAAACCGATAGTTTTGAAATTCGTAACAAGATGGAATTACGTTTGGGAGCGCCTTACATTGCAAAAATTCGTAAACTGTGGGAAAAATCAGTACGCCAAGCTTTTGAGGCCATGCCGGATATTGAATGGGAACCTGAAACTAATGAATTAGAAGAAGACATTTTAATCGACTGATATTTTACAGTTTTAAAAGTATTAATGATCTGAATTTTAGACCTTGATTTTTGAGATTAACCCTTCAAACATTGCTCTCCCATCGGTAATACCGATCGCCGGGTCTGAGGCTCTTTCGGGATGGGGCATCATGCCTAAAACATTCCCTTGGGTATTAATAATTCCCGCAATATTATTTAAAGAACCATTGGGATTATTCGCTTGGTCGATTTCCCCTGCGGCACTGCAATAACGGAATACAACCTGATCATTATCTTCTAAGCTTTTGATCGTATCTTCATCAGCAAAATAATTGCCTTCTCCATGGGCAATAGGGAAAGTGACGATTTGATTTTTTTGATAATTACAAGTCCAATCAAGATCGTTTCTAATTACTTTTACGGGAACGCGATCGCAAATAAAATGAAGATCTCGATTCCGCATTAAAGCTCCTGGCAATAAACCCACTTCGGTTAATACTTGAAATCCATTACAAATTCCCAAGACCATTTTTCCTGCCGCCGCATGTTGCAGGACACTATTCATCACGGGTGAGAAACGAGCGATCGCGCCACAACGCAGATAATCCCCATAGCTAAAACCACCAGGAATTACCACAAGATCAATATCGGAAATATCAGTTTCTTGATGCCAGATCATGCGAGTATCGATACCCAATAAACCTTGAGTGACCGTTAGCATATCGCGATCGCAATTAGAGCCAGGAAAAACAATAACACCAAATTTCATTTACTTATTACTTATTACTTAATTTCAGCTAGTTGTTCAATCTCGAAGCGGTAATTTTCAATTACGGGATTAGCTAAGAGGCGATCGCACATTTGATCCAATTGCGTTTTGGCCTCATCATCATCATTAGCAGTTAGATTCAATTCCACATATTTGCCTATTCTGACATTACTGACTCCTTGATAATCCATTTGTCGCAGGCCGGACTCAACTGCTGTGCCCGCAGGATCGAGAACGGAAGGACGAAGAGTAACATAAATACGTGCATGATAATGATTAGGCATTGTCAGGTAAAGAAAAAACTAACCCAATTAGTTTAACTTAAGAGTGGCTACTTGCTAATTGTTAATTGCTAATTGCCGTAACGGCGAATGGCCATTCGCCCCTACAATGCCTAATTGAGCTCTAATTCTTGCTTGACGATTTGGGCAATTTTTTGACTCGCTCCTGGGTTCCCTCGTACTTTCATGAGGCGATCTCGTATTTGAGATAATTTTTCGGGATGTTCTAAATAATCAGCAATCTTTTCAGCAATTACTTGAGGCTCCAACTTCCCGACCAACTCAGGAACAATCTCCTCTTTCGCCCAAATATTCGGCCAGGCAAATAACCGTTTCTTTCTCAAAACTAACCAGTTGATTAACTTTGCAAAACCCGAACCAACCAAAGGTAAATTAGCTAAAATCCCTGGCAAACCATCCCAAGATCTCATGGCATCCAATTGTTGAGTTGGCAATAATACGATCATCGGAATGGCCAAAGAACCTAGCTCTGCGGTATTCGCGCCTACTGTAGTTACACATAACTGGCATTTTAGTAAATTATTATAGGCAGGAAATTCGGTGATTAAATCAATTTTTGTCCCACCTGAAGTTAATAAATAGGGTTTTTCCGTTTTTATTTTGGTAGAGATTAATTCGCCACTTGCCCAGCCTAATTGATTGATTAATAAATTCTGAGCAGGGTTTGCGAAATTTGCTAGAGTCTCTAATTCTAAAGTCGGAGCAACAGGAAGAATAAATTTAATATTGGGTTGTAATTTTCTTAAGTAATCTGCGATCGCCAAACATAAAGGAACACCTTGCATCAACTTTGCCGACTTCGAGCCAGGAAGTAAACCCACAATCTTCCCGTCTCCCAATCTCCCTGTCTCCCTTGTCTCCCTGTCTCCCTGTCTCCCTGTCTCAGAAACGTCTGCCATCAAATCACCCACCAGCGTAAACTTGTGATGATATTTCTCTGGGACTTTCGCGATCGCTTCAGCTTTCATCACCGCAAAATGATCTAGCCATCTATACCAACGGGCCTCCCATTCGGCATAAACCACAGTGCGATAACCTAAACGTTTGCCAATTAACAAAGTAAAAAACTGATCTCCACCGAGAAAGATTACTACTCCTTGACTGTGCCAATCCCAATTATTTGGGGTCTTACCTTGTACAAGAAATTGGCTAAAATCTTCAGCGTCTAGGACACGATCTACTTCGGGATAACAAAAAGCGATCGCAGCTTCTTTCCCCGTGCTATGGGGACAAGGAGACAAGATCACAGAAATTCTCATCTGCTCTCTATTTTCTACCATATTTTGCCGCAAAGCTTTGACCACAGGACGAACCCAAGTAGTCACTTCTCCTGGCCCATTACTTAAGATAACTATGTCAATCAACATTGATTACTAAAACATTGAATATTTACTTTCGCCAGATAAAACTCAGAGAGTATCTTAAAATCTGTTGATTTCACTTTAATTGTTCAGCGGCCTTTTGTAATGCTTTTCGATAGCTTGAACCATACTTTTTATGAAGATGATGATTAGGATCATTGGCGACAAACCATTCTGCTTGATAAAGCTCAAAAATATCCACACCTCTTTCTAATCCAAAATCTAGTAAAGGAGGTAACGGCCCAACTCTTCCTTTATTGGCAGGGTTAGACTGGGCTGCTGTTTGCACTTCCAAAACGACTTTAGGATCATATTGCTCAAATAAATCACACCAGTCAGCGTAACAGTCTTTGCCTTGGGCATGAAGATTGAGGGCATTCTTGGTTAATCCCTGAGTGCCAATGCCAAAACCTTTTTCAGCGGCATAGGCGGCAACTTCTCGGGCAATATCATAGGATTTTCCATAATTATTAATTGTCACTAGAATAGTTTTCTCAGTTTCTAGGCTAGCTAAGAAATCAATAAAATCTAAACTATGGTCTTGCCATAATTCTGGAGAAAGATTGATTGGTGGTTTTGTCCATTCTTTGGTGCAAGGATTTTTGGCATAGCTAACTCCATTGCCCGGATAGGATTCTGCGCCGACCCCAATCCCAAAGCGAAAATAGCCCAACCAAGGTTTGTTGCCAAATTCCGCGATCGCAGCTCGAACAACTTTACGATAATTATCTTGATAATCGCTATCCCAAAACACAGGAGTTTTTGGTGGATCGATCGCGCAACCTTTGCCAATTTTGCACTGACAACTAACTGTATCAGTATTTTTCAACACATATTCAGGCGTAATCGATTTGCCATTAAATTCCTGTTCAGCTTTTTGCGCTGCACCCCATAACAAGATATTGACAGTTTTTCCTGCTTTAATCCAAGGTTTTGCCTGCTCATAAACATAGTCCCAACTATATTGAGAAGCAGCATTGGGGCCGTTATCAACCAAAGACCAGGGAACCACAATATTTGCCCCAGTGACCGTCGGCTCATTGAGAATATAACGTTCTATTCTTTCCCAGTCTTGAGTTGGCAGATTCGCTGTATTGAGAAAAAGTCCTCTCGGTTTTTTATTAGAATCAAATTTAGTGGTTGCTGTGGCGTTAGAAGAAGATTGTACGCTCTGCTTACTGCAACCGAAAAATAAACCCGTAGAACTAAATAAAATTAAAGATAATGCGATCGCTGAAGGAAAAGATTTTAGACGCCTGAAATTAAACATGATTCTGTTCCATGATACATTACAAACCTAAACTAACCTAAATCAAAATTAAAATGGGAAAATTAATTCTTATCTGGGAAATTCCACTAGCAATCTTATCTTTTCTCTTTTATAAAATAACAAAATTTGTCATTGGTAATCTCTTCATTGTTTACTTAGCACTTAATAAAAGCAAAGCTTCTATGTGGCGTTTCATCTCTCAAAAAATGTTGGATTCTCCTCTTATTTTACCAGTGCTGATGACTAAAGGCCCTCGTTGGAATACCCATGCTATTATTGGCACCTTAGGCCCTTTTAAAGTAGAACAAGAAGTAAGCTTAAATATTTCCACTGCCAATAGTTCAGCTCGTTCTTGGATTGCTGTTATTTATAGTTTTCCTGGATATAAAACAATCACTAGTTTAGAGTCTAGTAAAATATCTTCTGATAACGATTGGTATACTCTGAAACTTCGCACTGGTAAATATTCCTTTGGATTAAGATATTACAATAGATTTGATAAAAAGGGCCAATATAGATCCGAAAAAAATGACGTGGCATATAGTCTCACGTGATGAGGATGGTAAAAATCCAATTTTTAACGGTGTGTCTTACCATTATTATTCAGAACCAAAAAAGCTTTATGAAAGACTTAAAGATATTTCATAAGGCATTTTCAGCAGGTTTATGAGTAAGTATATGACTATGGATTATATAGAGAGATTGCTCAAACTTTTCAAGCACCTCAATGTGATCAACAATTCTTTTTTGTAACGCCTCAAGGGTCGTATATTTTTGCTTATAAATATCTCGCCCTATCTGTATATAATCTTCCGCTAGGAAATGTAAAATATCC
>JBCCYD010000021.1:0-28103 GCA_039190385.1 Cyanobacteria bacterium P01_F01_bin.143
TAGAAAATGCCATGACCATGTTAGCTCTTAGAGTGTTACGGGCTAATGGTGATTGGAACAGTTATTGGCAGAATAGTCCATTAGCGATCGCTTGAGGCCATCACTTTTAATTACACCCCTTGCCACTCGCTTGCGATGTTCTCTGATACTAGAACGCCAACTATTTGAACGTTTATAATTTTGATAGCGGTATTTAAGCAAATGTATTAGCACAACTTGTAGATTGCCAAATAAAGCGTCTTTTTCTCTTCTACTCGTCCCCTCAAGCTCTTCGATTAGCTCTGCAAAATCTATTTCATTCAGTTGACGCGTTTCAAGTAATTTGGCCGTTGTAGTCAACCATAAGCAATAATCTTGCTCATAAAGAGTTTTCGGGTTATTCTCAGTTGACGGTAATTGAGAAGTCATCTTTAGTTTTGAGAAATAATATAACTAAAGTTTAAATTAAAACTATGCGCATTGGATTTGAAGTCATCTTAGAAACAGACAAAAACACAGTATTCAATATATTTCCCTCTCAGCAATCATCTAAAAATTCCCTACTTACCTTTGCTCAAGACGATACAACAGCGATCGCAACGGTGTTAATGGGAAGAATTTACTACAAAAACGACTTAAAAACCCATTTCCCCGAAGCATTCGAGCAATACTTAACCTCAGATGCCGCTTTAGTTTTAGCTATTTTTCGTGACTACGGATTACAGGGACTAGAAAAACTTGAAGGTGAATTTTCTTTGGTAATTTTTGATCCCAATAAACAAAAGCTAATAGCTCTGCGGGATCCTCTAGGAAATTATCCTTTGTACTGGAAAAGCGATGGAAAAATATTACGGGTCAGCACCAGTCTAAAATTATTAGCAAAAGAAAATCAAGTTAATCAAGATTTTCTCGGCTCTTTCCTAATGTTTTCCTATGCTTTTGTCGAATTAGCCACTGAACAAACTGCATTTAAAGGAATTCAAAGGATACTTCCAGGTAATCTCATCGCATTAGATTCTCAGGGAAATATAGAAAAAATCTGGTCTTGGAACTGGCTACAACAAATTCAACCGATTAAAAATATTAGCTTGCCAGAAGCAGGCTCTAAATTTACGCATCTGTTTCGTCAAGGAATTATTGAAAGGAGCAAACAAGGTAAAATTGCATCCCATTTATCAGGAGGAATGGATAGCTCCTCTGTAGTTTGCCTGGCTCGGGATCTTTTGTCTTCGGAAAAACTAACTACGCTGTCCTTGGTTTATCAGATTCGGAGTTTGGTTGGGGAAACAGATTATATCCAGATGGTAATTGATCAAGGTGGGATGATTGACCCTCACTATGTTGATGGTGATGCTGCTGGAGATTTTCAATGGTTTGATGAGCCAATGCTAGAACATGATGAGCCTTATCCTGGTTTATTTCACTTGGCGATGGAGAAAGTTTTAGTGGATTTAGCTTCTCAGCTCGGAGTCTCAACGATTTTTACAGGAGGAGGTTCAGAGTTAATTACAGAAGGAAATCGTTATCATTTAGCAGATTTAATTCGTCAAGGTGATTTGAATCAAGCTTTACAATCAGCTCGTCAATGGTCTCAAGCTCAAAATCAAAGTCTTTGGTCTATTCTCTATCAACTAGGAATCGAACCTTTACTACCCCTAATATTGCGAGAAGGGATTGCTACTACGCTACGAAATGGTTACGGTAAATGGCCTAAACTAGGCTTGTTTGAAATTCCACCTTGGGTTCTACCAGATTTTGCCAAAAAGTATCAGCTGCGAGATAAAGCAGCCGCAACCATCGAGAAATCAAGTCAATCTCCAATAGAGCAATCTTTTAACTTATTAGGTCTAAGCGCATCAGCAGGAAATTGGGCTTCCTGGTATTTAGCTGCCCCCCTTGGTATTCATATTAGCGATCCCTTTCTCGATCGCCGTTTAATTACTTTTTGTCTAGGTCTGCCCCGAGAATTAAGAGAAGTTCCTGGGGTTCCCAAACCATTACTGCAAGAAGCTATGAAGGGAATTCTGCCCGAGCCGATCCGTACTCGCAAATTTAAGCGTAACTTTAATGAAGTTTATTGGAAAGGATTAGCTAAAAATTTACCTTATCTTGAAGATATGGTGCGTCGTTCTTCAATTGATGAATTAGGCATTTTTGATAAATCGCAATTAATTCAGGTAATGCGACAACATGCGATCGGTATTGGAGATATCAGAAGTGGTAGTAAAATAAGTAGTTCTTTGTCTTTAATTGCTTGGTTTGACCAGATAGAGCACTGGAATAATGTCTAATTTAAAGCATTTTCTTGGAAGTGTGAGTTCGACAAAGACTCCAAATTTCATCGAACTCACGTTAGGAAGAGAGGAAATTACAACAGGTAGACAATAATAAATAGAACTAACCAAATGACATCAACAAAATGCCAATAGATTTCGGCGGCTTCAACGCCAAAATGACTAGAACTAGAATAGTGGCCCTCTGTACGCGATCGCCACAAAACTGACAGAATTAACAACACACCACACGTTACATGTAAACCGTGGAATCCTGTTACAGCAAAAAAGCAACCAGAAAATAAATTGGTAGTTAAACCAAATTCGGCATGGAAATATTCATATCCTTGTCCGCATAAAAAGGCAATTCCCATCAAAGCCGTGAGCGCAAACCATTTTTGCAATCCAGCAACATCATTTTTCTTGAGTGCTACTTGACCTTTATGCATGACAAAACTACTGGCCACGAGAATTACTGTATTAATAATCGGCACCAATAATTCTAATTCAGGCGTACCCTCAGGAGGCCAAACAGGAGACATACTGCGATAAATTAAAAAAGCAGCAAATAACCCGAGAAAAGTCATACTATCGGCGATTAGAAACAGAACAATGCCAAACATCCGATAATCTGGATGTCCATGATGTTCTATATCTTGATGACTATCTACTATAACTTGTGATTGATCTAAAGCTGAACCTTGCATATCTTAGTTGATTATTAATGTTTCTTGTAACTGATAACTGTTAACTGACAAATGATTAAACTCGCGCGACGCGGAGCTAGTCCTTTAGGGCGTTCACGGTTAAACCGCACCGAGGCCCTTGCACCGAACTATGCGGCATAAACGCCTGACGGCGGCGCGGGGTCGCTCGTCAATGTTCAATGGTCAATGATTAACTGCTAAACAGTTAACATATCCTCGACATCTTCTTCTATATCAGAATCTTCGTTCTCCACTCCATACTCATAGGGGCCTATCAATAAAACAGGCTCTTTTTCAAAGTTTTCAATAATTGGAGGAGAAGTAGTTTGCCATTCTAAAGTAAGAGCACGCCAAGGATTATCAGGTGCTTTTTCTCCTTTAAAGACACTCCAAACAATATTGATCACAAAAGGAATAGTGGACACTGCCAAAATATAGGACCCAATTGTACATAACTGATTAATATCTGCAAATTGGGCATCATACATGGCGACACGACGGTTCATTCCTTGTAAACCCAACGAATGCATAGGTAAAAAAGTTAGATTAAAACCAACGAAAGTTAGGATAAAGTGAATCCGGCCCCAAGTTTCATTAACCATGCGCCCCGACATCTTGGGAAACCAATGGTAAACGCCAGAAAATAAGCCAAATACCGAACCACCAAATAACACATAGTGGAAATGGGCCACGATGAAATAAGTATCATGAACATGAATGTCAAAAGGTACAGAAGCTAACATGACACCACTTAATCCACCGATGAGGAAAGAAGAGAGAAAACCAATTCCAAATAATAAAGAACTATTTAGACTCAATTTTCCGCCCCAAAGAGTTGCACACCAACTAAATACTTTAATTCCAGTTGGTACTGCAATAATCATCGTGGTTGCCATAAAGAACATCCTTAACCAACCAGGAGTTCCACTACTAAACATGTGGTGAGCCCAAACAATTAAGCCCAAGAAACTGATTGCGAGACTGGAATAGGCAATCGCACGATAACCAAAAATTGGTTTACGGGCATGAACAGGCAAAACCTCGGATATAACGCCAAAAAATGGCAGAATCATAATATAAACCGCAGGATGGGAGTAAAACCAGAACATATGCTGGTAAACTACCGGGTCGCCTCCCCCTGTCGGATTGAAGAAAGCTGTTCCGGCAATCAAATCCATAGACAGCAAGATTAACGCTGCGGCCAATACTGGAGTACCCAATAAAGCTAATGCCGAAGTTGCCAACATAGACCAGCAAAATAAAGGCATACTATGGATATCCATGCTAGGAATCCGCATCTTCAAAATGGTGGTGATAAAATTCATGGACCCCAGAATTGAAGAAGTTCCCAAAATCAATAGACAGAGAATCCAAATTTCTTCTCCCCAAACGCCACTAATCAGACTGAGCGGAGGATAGGATGTCCAGCCTGCTTGGGGTGCACCGACAAAAAAGCTGCACAACAGCAAAATGCCTCCAGGGGGAATCATCCAAAATGCCACCGCGTTCAGTCGAGGAAAGGCCATATCTTCTGCGCCAATCATCAAGGGGATCAAATAATTAGCAAAAGCGGCCCCCGCAGGAATAATCCACAGGAACAGCATGATGCTCCCATGCATCGTCATGAATCGATTGTAAGTTTCTGGTTGTAGTAAATCAGATTGGGGTGTGGCAAGTTCGGTACGCATTAATTCGGCTAGGATACCGCCGACAAAATAAAATAAAAACGCAGTAACTAAATACTGAATTCCGATTACCTTATGGTCGGTACTAAAACCAAAATAATCTTGCCACTTTCTTGGTGGATGTTCTATTGCTATTTCTGACATGATTGATTATTAATTTCTAATTGCTGGGGTGATCGTTGAGCATTGCTACTTTTCCAGGAGTATCAGCTAGGGCAAAAGTATTATCTTGAAGCCATTGCTCAAAATCTTTTGGACTATCGACGGTCATTGTAGTTCTCATGCCACCGTGGTAAGAACCACAAAGTTCGGCACAAACGATGGGATAGCTTCCTATGCGATTAGAAGTAAAAACTAATTGCACTTCTCGTCCAGGAATGACATCTTGTTTAAGACGTAGCTGTGGCATCCAAAAAGCATGGATGACATCATTAGCAGTCATTTTCAATTGAACAGGACGATCAATCGGAACATGCATCTCGCCTGAAATTACCCCGCTTTCTGGATAGGTAAAAATCCACGCATATTGAAGTCCGAGAACTTCAATTACCAACGGCTTAACATTGGGATCGGCCTTGGGAGAAAGTCCTAGACCAAGAGAAATATATTCACTATCGGGATTTAAAGCGACTAGTTGTCCGTGATCTTGATGTTCATGAGCCATTTGAGGCCCACCATGATCCATTGAGGCCATGGGATCTAGTCCACCCATCGCGTTATAGACTTCAAAACTATAAATAGCCAGAATAAAAACAATCACAGTCGGAATTGCTGTCCAGACTATTTCTAGGGGGACATTGCCTTCGATAGGAGGTCCATCAGTGGTATCTCCTTCTTTACGACGAAATCTAATCAAACAATAGATCAAGACCCCTTCTATTAAGAGGAAAAGACCTGTTGCGATGGTCATCATTAGATTAAAAAGATCATCAACCTGCTGGGCAGTTTCTGACGCGGCCACAGGCATTAGTCCGTGGTGTTGACCATACCAAAGACTAACTAGAGTCAGGATAATGCCTGCTATTAGGGTAACAATGTTGCTGGGAACGTTCACGGATTTTTATTGGTTTGGTATTGGAGTTAACTATTTTTGGGGATTAGCTTTGAGCGCAAATGATCTAATGAAAGAAATTACATAAAATTGCGGTTGCTAAAACTAATCTCGTCTCTGTACTAGGGTAAGACAAACTAACGGGAAGAAATTGTATAACGACAGTATTTCTATCAATTCTTTGGGATTTTTTAAGATCTTTTTCTTAACCCAAGAAGATTTAGAAAATACTCTTTAATCGAATTTTGCTGAATATCTGGCAAAAATTAATCTTTTCTTTAGGCAAAAATGTATTTTTGTAAATTAATTTTTAAAGCAATCTGAAGAATATTCAAAACAAGACATCTGAGCACAAACTATCGTTACAGTGATAAGGAAGGATTTAAATTTAAATAGTAATTTTTTTTGCAAAATCAACCAATTCATAGTTCATAATTTCCATGACAGATTCGGTATTTCGTAACTCACAAAAAAATATAATCACCGAGACTACGCCGCAAGTTTGGATTCGTCGATTGGTTTGGAAAATCGCAATCGCGACTCTCTTGTTAATGGCCGTTGGGAGTGCTACCAGAGTGATGAACGCCGGTTTGGCCTGTCCTGATTGGCCTTTATGTTATGGTCAGTTGGTTCCGACTCAGCAGATGAATCTCCAAGTATTTTTGGAATGGTTCCACCGTCTGGATGCGGCCTTGATTGGGTTTAGCGCGATCGCCTTATGCGGCTTGTCCTGGTGGTGGCGTCAAGACTTACCTTCTTGGATGCCCTACGGAGCAACGCTCGCCCTAGTGAGTATTATCCTTCAGGGAATCTTGGGAGCTTTAACCGTAACCCAATTACTGCGATTTGATATCGTAACTGCCCATTTAGCTATGGCTTTAATGTTTTTCTGCATTTTGATTGTGATTGGTGCCAGTCTGACCCCGGTGCCCAGTAATTTCACAATTCCTCGCTCTCTGGGTATTTTGGGTTTAATTGCGGCAAGTTTAATCTATTTGCAAAGTTTACTCGGTGGTTTAGTAGCTTCTCGTTGGGCCTTACATCAATGCTTTGGCAATTCTCAGCTATGTGCTGTGATGAATAGTCATATCATTGGCGTTGTTCCTCCTACCCTCGCGATCGCATTCCTGGGTTGGCGAGTCTATCGGACTCCTAACTTGACCAAAAACCTCAAAACTTTATCTTGGTTCGCCCTTGGTCTGGTGATCTTGCAAATACTCTTGGGGATCGCCACTTTTTCCCTGCATCTCCAAGTTGAACCCCTAACCGTAACCCATCAAGCCGTTGGCGCAACTTTGCTCGGAGTCTTAGTCGCTTTTAGCGTGATCGCATTACGTAGTACCCAAAGTAACAAGGAATACCAAAAAACCACAATTAAAAACTAAAGCTTAAAAATAGGCTTAATTACCTAATGGTTGCGTTTAAATACAAACATTAGTCATCCAAAGCTTCACATTAATAGAATTTGAGAAGAGAAAAATTTTATGCTCGGCACCAATACCGCCCGTCAAAGTCAAAATATCCTCGACACGATCCACAGTTATTATCAACTCACTAAACCGAGAATTATTCCTCTGTTGTTGATTACGACTGCCGCCTCAATGGCGATCGCGTCCTCTGGCAGAATTCAACCTCTACTCTTACTCATCACCTTAATCGGTGGCACCCTGGCTGCGGCTTCAGCTCAGGTACTCAATTGTGTCTACGATCGCGATATTGACTATACGATGGTGCGTACCAGAAAGCGCCCCTTGCCTTCAGGAAAAATTCAACCTCGCAATGCTGTAATCTTTGCCTCTATTCTCGGCCTACTTGCTTTTTCTGTACTAACTGTCTGGGTAAATCTATTGGCTGCTTGTTTGGCGATGTCTGGGATCATCTTCTACATGTTGATCTATACCCATTGGCTAAAACGTCATACCACACAAAATATCGTCATTGGTGGTGCAGCAGGAGCAATTCCGCCCTTAGTTGGTTGGGCTGCAGTGACAGGAAATTTAAGCTTGGCTCCTTGGATTATTTTTGCTTTGATTTTCCTTTGGACTCCTCCTCATTTCTGGTCTTTGGCGCTGATGATTAAAGACGATTATGCCCAAGTGGGAGTGCCGATGTTACCAGTGGTTGCAGGAGAAAAAGTCACTGCTAATCAGATCTGGATTTATAGTTTGCTGACTGTGCCTTGTAGTTTGGTGTTGGTATTTCCTTTAGGACTTTCTGGATTACTATATGGCGCGATCGCAGTTTATTTAGGATATTATCTACTACGCAAATCTTGGCAACTAAAACAAGAACCTACAGATAAACAGTTAGCTCGTTCTTTGTTTAAATTTTCGATTCTTTATATGATGTTGTTATGTGCGGCTATGGTAGTTGACAGTTTACCAATCATTCATAATTTGGTTAGTTTGTAAGGTGAAAATTAGTAATAGACCGTATAAAATACTGTTTTAAGTTGCTTTCCTAAAACAAAAACCCGTTCAACTTTTAAGTTGAACGGGTTTAATCTTTGGACACTTTGCGATCGCTGAAATAATATTCGCGATCGCTACTAATTTATTCCTTGACTTTCAAGACAATCGCTACGTTACATTCTCAATTAATCTTCCAACTCAATTTTGACTGGGTTAACATCCCAAATTTCCTTACAATATTCCGCAATAGTGCGATCGCTAGAAAATTTACCCATGCGAGCCGAATTCATAATAGACATTTTTGTCCATTGCTCTTGATCCTTATAAGCTTGAGAAACTCTTGCTTGACAATCAGCATAGGCTTGATAATCTGCTAACAACATATAGGGATCGTCATACATCAAAGAATCAACAATGGGTTTAAATAATTTTTCATCCCCATAACTAAAGTCTC
Organism: Cyanobacteria bacterium P01_F01_bin.143; assembly: GCA_039190385.1. Classification (GTDB taxonomy): domain Bacteria; phylum Cyanobacteriota; class Cyanobacteriia; order Cyanobacteriales; family Xenococcaceae; genus Xenococcus. Next base: position 8,561 of record JBCCYD010000021.1, read on the forward strand.
CTTGAGAGATCCGATTAAGTACATTACGTAACTCACGGTTATTTTGATAAAAGTTCATCGGTTCATAACCTTCGGCTTTCATCTGATAAACTTCCTCTGCCGTTAAACCAAACAAGAAGAAATTTTCAGCTCCAGCTTCTTCGCGAATTTCAATATTGGCACCATCAAGAGTTCCAATAGTCAAAGCTCCGTTCATGGCAAATTTCATATTGCCTGTTCCAGACGCCTCTTTCCCCGCAGTAGAAATTTGTTCCGATACATCGGCGGCTGGATAGATTCTTTGTCCCAGAGAAACGCTGAAATTAGGCAAGAACACAACTTTAATTCGGCCTCGAACATCGGGATCTTTATTGACCACATCCGCTACGGCGTTAATCAATTTAATAATTAACTTAGCCATAAAATATCCAGGAGCAGCCTTTCCGCCGAAGATAAAAGTACGAGGGACAATATCAATATTCGGGTTTTGTTTGATGCTATTGTACATCGCAATAATATTCAGCACAGCTAAATGCTGACGTTTATATTCATGAATACGTTTAACTTGAACGTCAAAGATCGAGTTAACATCCACATCAATATTGCGAGCTTTACTGATATATGCTGCCAAACTAGCTTTGTTTTCTTGCTTAATCTCTCTCCAACGTCGACAAAATGCAGGATCATCGATATATTTCTCGATCGCGCGCATTTGAGATAAATCTTTAACCCAACTGTCACCAATTTTTTCGGTAACTAAAGCAGATAATTTGGGATTACTTTGGCGTATCCAACGACGGGGAGTTACCCCATTAGTCTTATTAAAGAATTTTTCTGGCCAGAGACGAGCAAAAGCTTTAAGGGTATCTTTTTTGAGTAACTCAGTATGTAAAGCTGCTACACCGTTGATGGCATGGGAACCGACACAAGCAAGATTAGCCATGCGAACTTTTTTCTCATAGCCTTCTTCAATAATCGATAGTTCATCAACTAACCCATCATCATTGGGGAACCAAGTACGGACATCTTCGAGGAAACGATGATTCAGCTCATACATAATTTCCAAATGTCTGGGCAACATTTTGCCAAATAACTTCACTGACCATCTTTCTAGCGCTTCTGGCATTAAAGTATGGTTCGTATAGGCTAGAGTTTTTTGCGTAATATCCCAAGCTTTTGCCCAATCGAGATTATATTCATCAATAAACAGACGCATCAACTCGGTTACTGCCACGGCGGGGTGAGTATCGTTAAGTTGAATTGCTGCTAGATCTTGGAAATTGTCCAAACTAGGATGTAAATGAAGATGGCGACGAATCAGATCTTGTAGTGAAGCAGCGACAAAGAAATATTGTTGTGCCAAGCGCAGTTCTTTACCTTGAGGAGTATTATCGTTAGGATAAAGCACTTTGGAAATGGTTTCCGAGCTCATTTTTTCGGCTACGGCACGGTCATAATTCCCGGCGTTAAACGCATCGAAGTTAAATTCTTCACTAGCTTCTGCTTTCCAAAGACGCAATGCATTTACCGTATTAGTTTTATATCCAGGGACTGGAGTATCAAAGGGTATAGCTTTGACTTTGCGATCGGGTATCCAAGAGACTCGGTAATGTCCATATTGGTCGTGATGACCTTCTGTATGGCCACCTAAGCCAACTTCAACCGCATTTTCAGGGCGAGCAATTTCCCAAGGATTACCATGCATCAACCAGTTATCAGGAACTTCACCTTGCCAACCATCTTGCAGTACTTGACGAAAAATACCAAATTCATAGCGAATGCCATAACCGATCGCGGGCATTTCTAAATTAGCTAGCGAATCGAGAAAACAAGCTGCTAAACGTCCCAAGCCACCATTTCCCAAACCAGGATCAGGTTCTTGTTCAATTAGTTCTTCAATATCTAGGTTCTCTTCAGCTAAAACCTTACTCATTTTGTCGTACATATCTAGGCTAAGGAGGTTATTAGCTAGATGACGACCCATGAGGAATTCTGCCGATAGATAAGAGACCACTTTAACATTGTTCTCGTTGTAGGTTTTGACTGTTTTGAGAAAGCGATGTAGCAGGCGATCTCGTACCGTGTAAGCTAAAGCGGAATAGTAATCTCTTAATGTTGCATTAGAGCGATCTTTTCCCTGTATATAAAATAAATTATCAAAAAACGCACGTTTGAGGGTTTCCTCACTCATACCCGTGCGATCGTCCTCTACTTTAATAGTAGGCGCAGGACAAGCATCATTAAGTTGAGAATCGTCTAAAGGTCTTTGAAGTTGACTAGTCATAGTGCAAGTTGATAGTTGAATGTTAATTAAGGAGTGAGGACAAGTCAAAAGTCATAAAGTCAAAAGTCATAAGTTATTTCTTACTTATTACTCATTACTTACTCCCCATATCCCCAGTTCTCCCCTACTTGGGTCCTAAACCAATAGTTCCCGCATAGACTGCGCGATCGCCAAGTTCTTCTTCAATACGCAACAAACGATTGTATTTAGCAACTCGCTCACTACGACAAAGAGAACCTGTTTTAATTTGTCCAGCGGAGGTTGCCACCGCTAGATCAGCAATAGTTGTATCTTCTGTTTCTCCTGAGCGATGACTGATAACTGAACGATAACTGCTACGAGTCGCTAGAGCGATGGTTTCTAAGGTTTCTGTAAGAGTTCCAATCTGATTTAGTTTAATTAAAATCGAATTACCAACTCCTAGATCAATTCCTTTTTGTAATCTAGTAGCGTTGGTAACAAACAGATCGTCTCCAACTAATTGCACTCGATCGCCCATTTTGTCGGTCAAAATTTTCCAGTTATCCCAATCTTCTTCATGAAGGGCATCTTCAATCGAAACAATAGGATAGTTCGTGACTAATTGATCTAGATAATCAATAAACTCCTCTGGGGAATGAGCGGCACCATCATAGTGATATTGGCCATCTTTGTAAAATTCACTAGCTGCCACATCCATTGCCAGGGCAATTTGGGAACCTGGTTCATATCCTGCTTTGGTAATGGCATCGATCAAGAGATCTAAGGCTTCTTGGTTTGACCCCAAATTAGGAGCATAACCCCCTTCATCTCCCACTCCTGAGAGTAAACCTTTAGCTTTAAGCACTTTACTCAAAGAAGTAAAGACCTCGGCACCCCAGCGCAAAGCTTCTTTAAAAGAGTCTGCCCCTACAGGCATAACCATAAATTCTTGGAAGTCAATATTATTATCCGCATGTTCTCCTCCATTAATCACATTCATCATGGGAACAGGCAAAACGTTCGCCAAAGGTCCTCCCAGATAACGATAAAGAGGTAATTGCACTTCATCGGCTGCGGCTTTCGCATTTGCCAAAGAAACTGCCAAAATAGCATTAGCACCCAGATTTTTTTTATTCGGGGAACCATCTCGATCAATCATAGCTTGATCAATAGTTGCTTGCTCTAGCCCATCCATATTGATCAATTCAGGGGCAATTTTTTCCTCAACATTGCGCACAGCAGTTAAAACACCTTTGCCACCATAGCGATGGGGATCATCATCCCTTAATTCATGGGCTTCAAATGATCCTGTGGATGCACCACTAGGGACTTGTGCCAGGCCAAAGGCTCCACTTTCAAAACGAACTTCTGCCTCGATTGTGGGGCGACCCCGAGAATCTAAAATTTCTCTAGCTGCGATCGCTTCTATAATTGCTTCTGATTGATTGAGCATTCTCTCTCCTGAAAGTTTTTTCCATAACTCTTGCGATCCAAAAAATAGCATAAGAAACGAGAGGTAAAAGTCAAAAGTGTGAAGAGACGTGTCGCCGACACGTCTGTACAAAAGTCAAAATTGAGCTCTTAACCTTTTACCTCTTATCTTTTTTAAACCCCAACAGTCATCTCGGCTTCTTTCTGCGCCATCGACAAAATCAAATCGATCGCACGATTGGAATAACCCCATTCATTGTCATACCAAGCTACAACTTTAAAGAAGTGACTATTCAATTCCATACCTGCACCCGCATCAAAGATACTGGAATGGGCATCACTAGTAAAATCAGTGGAAACTACGGGATCATCGGTATAACCAAGCACACCTCTCATTTCTACATCAGCAGCTCGTTGCATCGCGGCACAGATTTCTTGATAGCTAGTCGCCTTTTCGGTGCGGAAAGTCAAATCTACTACTGAGACATCGGGAGTGGGCACTCGCATTGCCATGCCAGTAAGTTTACCTTTTAATTCTGGCAATACTAGAGCAACGGCTTTCGCCGCACCAGTAGAGGCGGGAATTATATTTTGGGTAGCACTACGCCCTGATCTTAATGCTTTGCGACTAGGTCCATCTACTGTAGGTTGAGTAGCTGTCATAGCATGGATAGTGGTCATCAGACCTTCGGATAAACCAAAGTTATCGTTAATGACCTTCGCGATCGGTGCTAGGCAGTTCGTGGTGCAACTAGCATTGGAGACGATCGCATCTTTACGGGGATCGTAACTATGATGATTCACCCCAACAAGAAGAGTTTTTACCTTGTCGGGATCTTTAGTGGGAGCTGAGATTACGACTCTTTTGGCTCCTGCTGTTAGATGCTTAGATGCACCTTCATAGGTAGTAAACAAACCTGTCGCTTCGATTACAAAGTCCACATCATATTCTTTCCAGGGTAAATCTTCGGGATTTCTCTGGGAAACACAAGGAATAGCTTTACCGTTAACGATAATTGAATCTTCTGTAGATTCGATAATTCCTGGAAAACGACCGTGAGTGGAATCGTATTTAAGTAGATAGGCGATCGCTTTAGAGTTTACTAGATCATTGATACAAACGAATTCCAGATTAGGATTATTAATCCCGGCACGGAATACCAATCTACCAATGCGACCAAAACCATTAATTGCTACTTTAATTGGTGGCATGTTTATTACTCCTTTATTATGTTGTTTGCAAATACTGTGATTGAAACCGATATATTTCTACTTCCTTTTCTTCGTAGAGATGGCTTCTCTTCATTAAATATGCATGTTCTCTTTTTTTGTAGAGGTAAAATCTTACAAAATAATGACTAAATTAAAGATCGGTTAAGAAATACTACATAAGTGAGGAAACCCAGATAAAATCATCTTTTAAAATTAATTTTAGGGCGAAATTTGATGATAATACTCCTACGATAAGCTTATATCTTTATTCTTAATAAAAATTTGGCTTGTGCGATCGCCAGATGCGGTAATATCGTTTTGGCGATCGCACTCCTTGAAAAAAATGCCTATAGAAAGGGAATAATCGTATGTGGATAATTGAGAAAAAGGTAGGGATATTTATTCATTATTTAACCCTTTCAGGAAAATTCCAACCAGGAATGGAAAAAGCTCGCAAATTCCCGTCTTTAGAAATGGCCAAAACGATGTCTCAAATTCATGGAGGAGAAGTTCGTCAACTGAATAATTGAATAATGATTATTAGGTGATATGTGTTTAAGAGACTGACTTGTTAATTAATTCAACTAGATTGGCATGGATCGCTAACCAGATACAGGGAGGAGTTGAGCTGGTATAGGTAACGCGATGCTTTTGGTGGGCGGAGATTAACAGATAATCACCTGCTATTAGTTTTATTTGAGAGCCATCATCATAATCCAAAGAAGCTTCTCCTTGTAGTAGGATTACCCATTCATCTTGATCTTGGTCATACCATTCTCCAGATGGGGTAGTCTGGCCAGTAGAAATAATTCTTTCAATCAGAATATCGTTCCCAGAAAACAAAGTCTCAAATAGTTCTTGATTAGAAACAGACAAGGGCAAGTTGAAAATATTAGGCATTGTTCAGAAATTATTTTGCTTATTCATTGATTTTCACTTCTTTTTTCTTTTTGTCTACCTCTTTATCAACTGCTAAGTTATCGTTTGTGATGTCATTTTCTTGAATTATTTCTTGGTCAATAATTGCTTCTGGATTAACTTCAGTTTCTGAGATAAATTCTTCTTCAGTGACTTTTTCTTGTTCCTCATTGAGAGAGTTTTCTACAGAAATATCTGCTTCAATTTCTCCTAGTTTATCTAAAATAGTTTTCTCTTCTGAGAGCAATTCTGATTGTTCAACAATATTCTCTCGTTTAACTTCTTCGGTGAATATTTCTTCTTCAACGACTGCTTGGATCATTTCTTCTACAGGTATTTCATAGTTTTGATCAACAATGGGAATCGCTTCGCTTAAATCAATTTCTCCTGTGACTATTCTAGACAAACTGTCCTTGTTTTCAGGATTATAAGTAATTAAGCGCACAGTATTATTAAAGGTATTATCAATACTATTACCTTCATCATCAAGTAGTTCTAATTGTATCCAGTTATTGCCGATCGCAAATCCTGTGAGATAAACAGGCTGCCATTGATCAAGAATAAAACTTTCTCCATTTACCGTTGCTTTGACTCGCCAGTTGGGAAGTGCTTCTCTAGCAGAATCTTTAACTATTTCTGAACTGGGAAGATGACTTAAATAAAAATCGAGCATAATGGGCTCAGCGCCATAAATCCCACTAGGACTGTTGTAGGTTAACAAAGGGATTTGAGGATTGGGATTATTGTTTTTTGTTTTGGTTAAAATATGGAATGTTGTTTCGGCATAACCCCCTTTATTTTTGAAGCTTTCATTCCAAGAATTTACAGCAAAGGCTCTCAATGTGTGGGTTCCCGGAGTTAAATTCTCTAAGAAAATTGGTTCGTCTACGCTATAGATTGCTTGGTAGGGTTTATTGTCCAAAATCAAATGTAAATGAGGCCCGATTTCGAGATTTTCATCTCTAAACAAAGGAAAATTACTGACTTTTATTTGAACTGTAATATTGGTATTATCAAGTACTTGATCTGGTGAGGGATCAAGAATTGATACAGTCGGAGTATAATTCTCAAAGGTTCGGCCGAGCTGACGAATCAAAATTGGTGGTGCGGTCTCGGATAATATACTCTCGCGATCGCTGGAATTATTAAAACTGATCCCTTTAATCTCTGGGATGGGAAATGCTTCTATGCGCTCGCTGATATTTAGATCACCACAACTGACCAAGCCAATGCTTAACGCGATCGCCAATAAGTAAGAGACAATAGTTTTCATCACCGAGATACAAGAGTAAAGAATAGTTTTTACAGCCATATTTTATGTCTTTTTGTAAAGAAAATTAGTTTTTTGTTGATTTCAAGACGATTAGATGAGAAATGTAAACCTCGTCTCATCAAAGAATCACACTGATTTAAAATTTTGTTAAGCTATACCTAATTTTGTGAAGTCGAGGTTTTATTATCTTATTTAATGCTTCGCAAAGCCTAAACTAAATAGGCTCAAATAAGCATCTCCAGGAAAAGCGCTAATTTTGTTCGCTGTTTTTGGAACTATCTAAGCCTATAATTAAGTAGGAAAATCTATTATTTAGAGAGAGGAGAACCCTCATGGCCTTAGTTGATAAGGATCCAGTATCTACTTCAACAGAGAAGTGGGGAAAGCCTGGTCACTTTGACCGTACTTTAGCGAAGGGACCCAAAACCACAACTTGGATTTGGAACCTTCACGCTAATGCACATGACTTTGACAGTCACACCAGTGATCTCGAAGACGTTTCTCGTAAAATCTTTAGTGCGCATTTTGGTCACTTAGCTGTTGTTTTTGTTTGGTTAAGCGGTATGTACTTCCATGGTGCCCGTTTTTCCAACTACGAAGCTTGGTTGACTAATCCTACTGGGATCAAGCCCAGTGCGCAGGTAGTTTGGCCAATTGTTGGTCAAGGAATTTTAAATGCCGATGTTGGCGGTGGTTTCCACGGAATCCAGATTACTTCTGGTCTGTTCTATCTTTGGAGAGCATCTGGCTTTACTAACAGCTATCAACTATATTGCACCGCAATTGGCGGTTTAGTTATGGCTGCTTTAATGCTATTTGCTGGTTGGTTCCACTACCACAAGAGAGCCCCAAAATTAGAATGGTTTCAAAATACTGAATCCATGCTCAACCATCATTTAGCTGGTTTGTTGGGTTTAGGTTCTCTTAGTTGGGCAGGCCATCAAATTCATGTATCTTTGCCTGTAAATAAACTTTTGGATGCAGGAGTTGCACCAAGCGATATTCCCCTGCCTCACGAGTTTCTTTTAGATCCTAGTAAAATGGCAGAGTTATATCCCAGTTTTGCTCTGGGACTTAAACCTTTCTTTACTCTTAATTGGGGTGCCTATTCTGATTTCCTCACATTTAAGGGTGGTTTAAACCCATTAACTGGTAGCCTATGGCTTTCTGATACAGCCCATCATCATCTAGCAATTGCCGTATTATTTATAATTGCTGGCCATATGTACCGTACTAACTGGGGCATTGGTCATAGTTTGAAAGAAATCCTCGAAGGACATAAAGGGGATCCCATACTATTTGGTGGCGAAGGTCATAAAGGCTTGTACGAAATATTGACTACTTCGTGGCATGCTCAACTAGCAGTTAACCTAGCAATGTTGGGTTCTTTGACCATCATCATTGCCCATCACATGTATTCGATGCCGCCTTATCCATACATGGCAGTTGACTATGGTACACAACTATCACTGTTTACTCACCATACTTGGATTGGAGCATTTTGTATTGTTGGCGCGGGTGCCCATGCCGCAATCTTCATGGTTCGCGATTACGATCCGGCGAAAAATGTTGACAATGCTCTAGATAGAATGATTCGCTCCCGCGATGCCATCATTTCGCACCTTAATTGGGTATGTATTTTCCTCGGTTGTCATAGCTTTGGTTTATACATCCATAACGATACTATGAGAGCATTGGGTCGTCCCCAGGATATGTTCTCGGACACAGCAATTCAGCTACAACCGATATTTGCACAGTGGATACAAAATATTCACTTCGCAGCTCCAGGTGGAACAGCGCCTAGTGCTTTAGGAGCCGCTAGCGTTGTTTTTGGCGGTGATGTAGTTGCAGTGGGCGGCAAAGTAGCTATGATGCCTATTAAACTCGGTACAGCCGATTTCATGGTGCATCATATTCACGCTTTTACTATCCATGTGACCGCATTGATTTTGCTCAAGGGTGTGCTTTATGCCCGTAATTCTCGCCTGATCCCCGATAAATCAGAATTAGGATTCCGTTTCCCTTGCGATGGCCCTGGACGTGGTGGTACTTGCCAAGTTTCAGCTTGGGATCACGTTTTCCTAGGTCTATTCTGGATGTACAACTCCATTTCTGTCGTAATTTTCCACTTTAGTTGGAAGATGCAATCAGATGTTTGGGGAAATGTTTTGCCAAATGGTAGCGTATTCAATATTAGCTACGGTAACTTTGCCCAAAGTGCAATCACAATCAACGGTTGGTTACGTGATTTCCTCTGGGCGCAAGCTGCTCAAGTAATCAATACCTATGGAACTGCTTTGTCTGCTTATGGCATTATGTTCCTCGCAGGTCACTTTGTCTTTGCTTTTAGCTTAATGTTCTTATTTAGTGGACGTGGTTACTGGCAAGAATTGATCGAGTCAATTGTTTGGGCTCATAACAAACTTAAATTGGCTCCTGCTATTCAGCCTCGGGCATTGAGTATTACTCAAGGTCGTGCTGTTGGCGTAGCTCACTACCTCTTAGGAGGAATCGTGACGACCTGGGCATTTTTCTTGGCAAGGTCGCTTTCAATTTAGGCAACTCCTAAATTTTTTGCCAGTCCTTGACCAGAATGCCTTAGTTGTTCGCTAAAGTATTCTTATAAGGATTGGTGACTTACCCTATCCCTATGGGAAAGTAAGGAAAATCAAAACGAATGCGGCATTATAGTCGTTTTTAAATACAACTACTTAGAAATAGATAAAATCTTACAACCTAGGTAGTAATGAAACCAGAAAATAGAAAGCTCTATTTGCTCTTATTTTCTTTACCAGAGGAGAATTCCGCTCATACCTATGGCAACTAAATTTCCCAAGTTTAGCCAGGATCTCGCTCAGGACCCGACCACTCGTAGAATTTGGTACGGTATTGCCACAGCTCATGACTTTGAGCTTCACGATGGCATGACTGAAGAGAATCTTTACCAAAAGATTTTTGCTTCGCACTTTGGTCACCTTGCAATCATATTCTTGTGGACTTCCGGGACCCTCTTCCACGTCGCCTGGCAAGGCAATTTTGAACAGTGGATAAAAGATCCTTTAAATACTCGTCCAATCGCTCATGCGATTTGGGACCCTCATTTTGGTCAAGGCGCCATTGATGCCTTTACGCAAGCTGGAGCTTCTAGCCCAGTGAACGTTGCATACTCCGGTGTTTACCATTGGTTTTATACCATTGGGATGACTACGAACCAAGATTTATATCAAGGTGCAATTTTCCTCTTGATTCTTGCTTCTACGTTACTATTCGCTGGTTGGTTACATCTACAGCCTAAGTTCCGTCCTAGCCTATCTTGGTTTAAGAACGCTGAATCTCGCCTCAATCACCATTTAGCAGGTCTATTTGGGGTAAGTTCTCTAGCTTGGACTGGTCATTTAGTTCATGTTGCAATTCCTGAATCTCGCGGGCAGCATGTAGGTTGGGACAATTTCTTGTTTACCCCTCCTCATCCGGCTGGTTTATTACCCTTCTTCAGTTTGAACTGGGGTGTTTATGCTCAGAATCCTGATACTGCTGGTCATGTATTTGGGACTTCTGAAGGTGCAGGAACTGCAATCTTGACTTTCCTAGGTGGTTTTCATCCTCAAACTGAATCGCTCTGGTTAACAGATATTGCCCATCACCATTTGGCGATCGCTGTTGTCTTTATTGTTGCTGGACATATGTACCGTACTAATTTCGGTATTGGTCACAACATCAGAGAAATTCTTGAGACCCATACAGCTCCTAGCGGAAAATTAGGCGATGGTCATAACGGTATGTATGACACTCTTAACAACTCCCTACATTTCCAACTTGGCTTGGCATTAGCTTCTCTTGGTGTGGTTACCTCTTTGGTCGCGCAGCATATGTATTCGTTGCCGTCCTATGTCTTCATTGCTGAGGATCAAACGACCCAAGCAGCTTTATATGTACATCACCAATATATTGCTGGTTTCTTGATGGTAGGGGCTTTTGCTCATGGCGCGATCTTCTTAGTTCGTGATTATGATCCGGTCGCTAACGAAAATAACGTTTTAGCACGGATGCTTGAACATAAAGAAGCGTTGATTTCTCACTTAAGCTGGGTAACTTTATTCCTTGGGTTCCATACTCTAGGTTTGTACGTTCATAACGACGTAGTTGTTGCCTTTGGGACTCCAGAGAAACAACTCTTGATTGAGCCTGTATTTGCTCAGTTTGTTCAGGGTGCATCAGGCAAAGCTTTCTATGGATTTGATACTCTACTATCGAATCCCGATAGCTTAACCCAAAGTGGAGCAGCTTATTTACCTGGTTGGCTTGATGCTATTAATAGTGGGACTAACTCTCTGTTCTTAACCATTGGACCAGGCGATTTTCTAGCTCACCATGCGATCGCTCTAGGTCTGCACACTACAACTTTGATTCTGGTCAAAGGTGCTCTAGATGCCCGTGGTTCTAAATTAATGCCCGACAAAAAGGACTTCGGTTTTGCTTTCCCTTGTGATGGCCCCGGACGTGGTGGTACTTGTGACATCTCTGCTTGGGATGCTTTCTACCTCTCTGTTTTCTGGATGCTCAACACAACAGCTTGGCTCGATTTCTATTGGCATTGGAAGCATCTTGGTGTATGGCAAGGAAATGTAGCCATGTTCAATGAAAACTCTACCTACCTCATGGGTTGGTTCCGCGATTATCTCTGGGCGAACTCTGCTCAATTAATCAATGGATACAATCCTTACGGAGTTAACAACCTTTCTGTTTGGGCTTGGATGTTCCTCTTCGGCCATTTAGTTTGGGCAACTGGTTTCATGTTCCTCATCTCTTGGCGTGGTTATTGGCAAGAGTTGATCGAAACTATTGTTTGGGCTCACGAGCGTACTCCTCTAGCTAACCTAGTTCGCTGGAAAGACAAGCCCGTTGCTCTTTCAATTGTGCAAGCTCGCGTAGTTGGTCTAGCTCATTTCACGATTGGCTTCTTTATGACCTACGCCGCCTTCCTGATAGCGTCTACCTCTGGGGTTTACGGTTAGCGAACAAACCATAAAACCTTTATTGGTAGTTAACAAAGAAATTATTCCCTTACCTCACGGTGAGGGATTTTTATTTTGTTAGCTGATAAGCAACTCTTGATCGGGATCTTGTATCCTAAAAGTATTGAGGAATAATAACAATTTGTTCTGAACTCAATAGATTGTATCTTTGGGAAAATATATAAATTATGACCTTAGCATTAACTACTGATAATGTAGAAACAGTTTTAGATGAACTACGACCTTATCTCATGGCGGATGGAGGTAATGTAGAGTTGATTGACATTGATGAAGCAATAGTGAAATTAAAATTGCAAGGGGCTTGTGGCTCTTGCCCCAGTTCGGCTATGACTTTAAAAATGGGAATCGAACGTCGTTTACGGGAGAAAATTCCTGAAATTGTGGAAGTTACACAAGTTATGTAGTTATCAATATTGTTGGGCGATCGCTGATTTACATAATTCATCGGCGATCTCGCCAGAGGCGAGGCACTTCGTGATCGCATCTTGAGATTATTATAAAATTCTGATGGAACGAGAATTACCAAATACTAACTATCAAGAATTTCTACTCTGGATTTTGCGCAGACGTAGGCGATTTCGAGTTACAGGTAATTCAATGCAACCTTTATTACAACCAGAAGAAGAAATTCTAATTAATCCCTATGCTTATCAGCGATCGCTGCCAGAAATTAATGATATTGTCGTCGCAATTCACCCGTATAAACCCAATCTAGAACTAGTCAAAAGAATTGTCGAAATTCGGCAAGATAATCGTTATTTCCTGCAAGGAGATAATTTACTATACAGTACAGACAGTAGAAGTTTTGGCACAGTAGCACTAAATCTCATTCGGGGTAAAGCTACTAGCCGTTTTGCCTGATTATTAATATTTTTAAAGATATGTCCGAACACAAAAAATTACTTTTAGTCGATGATGAACCTGGAGTGAGAGAATCAGTACAGGCTTATCTAGAAGATAATGAAGAATGGCAAGTAACAGCCGCTAGTAACGTAGAAGAAGCCTGGAAGTTAATCAAACAAGAAACTCCTGATCTGATTATTTCTGATGTCATGATGCCCCAGGTAGACGGCTACCAATTTTTAGAGCAATTAAGGGATAATACACGATATCAAGCAATTCCTGTGGTGCTGCTTACTGCTAGAGGGATGACTAGAGATAGGATCAAAGGTCATGAGACTGGATGTGATGCCTATTTAGCTAAACCATTTGATCCAGAAGAGTTGGAATCTATTGTGCGAAATCTCCTGAAGAGAAGAGATGCGATCGCGGGGGACAATAGTAGTAGCACGGAACTGGCTAAAATTGCCGAGGAACTTGAATATATTAAAGGCAAGCTAGACGAAAAATCCGAACCAGGGACGGGTTTTCAGACAACGCCTCCACCAATGAAGATTGATTTGACTCCTAGAGAACAAAGTGTTCTGGATTTGGTCGCCCAAGGATTAATGAATAAAGAAATTGCTCGGGATCTTAAAACTAGTGTCAGGAATGTCGAAAAATATGTCAGTCGTCTTTTTAACAAAACCAGTACTAATAGTCGTACCGAGTTAGTTCGTTTTGCGCTTAAACACGGCTTAACCAATTGACAGTCATCAGTCATCAGTCATCAGTCATCAGTTGGCAGTTCGTATTTTATGACCAATACCTTTAATTCAGCAATTACAGAGAAAATCAAAGATCTTCTGCAAGAAATTCCACCTCAGGTTAAATTAATTGCTGTCAGTAAGCAAGTGAGCGCTGAGGCGATGCGGATTGCTTATGAAGCGGGAGTTAGGGATTTTGCGGAAAATAGATTGCAAGAGGCGATCGCCAAACAAGTAGAGTTACAAGATTTAACCGATATTTGTTGGCATTTTATCGGTCATATCCAAACCAAAAAAGCTAGAAAAATCCTGACTAATTTTCACTGGATTCATTCGGTTGATAGCCTCAAACTTGCTCAAAAAATCAATACCTTAGCCGCAGAATTAGAACAAAAACCTCAAATATTACTGCAAGTTAAACCATTAGCAGATCCAAATAAGTATGGTTGGCAGATCGAGGAACTACTTGAAGAGCTTCCTCGATTGAATAGTCTAGAAAATATTCAAATCAAAGGATTGATGACAATTCTTCCCTGGGGACTGGCAAGCGAACAAAATTTAGCTGCGTTTAAGACAGTTAAAGAGTTGGCAACGAAAATTCAGCAACAAAACTATGATCGTTTGCAGATGGTAGAACTTTCTATGGGCATGTCGGGAGATTATCAAGGCGCGATCGCAGCAGGAAGTACCATGATTCGCTTAGGCAGAACTATTTTTGGCGAGAGAAATTAAATAGAAGAGATAGAAAAATAAAATTATTAAAATTAATATTTATTCGCTTATTTTGTAAATAAAACTGAACATTATCACCTGAAAACATAAGTTGCTTCTAAGATGTGGAATGAAAGAGATACCCTCTCGACAACAATATAGAAAATACTAGTTTCTTAGCTATGGTTAAATCAAAAGCAGATAATGATCTCAAACTCTTTCGGATTCTAATTGCAGCTGCCTGGATTGATGGTATATTTCAACCCGAAGAGTGGGAACATTTGTACAAACTAGCTTCTAAGCGTAATTTACTAGAGAATCCCGAAATCAAATCCTTACTATCGAGCAAAGAACCAATCGATCCCGAATATTGCTATCAGTGGTTATTAGACTATTTAGGTCCTAGTCCGACAATGGAAACTTATCAAAGCTTATTTGCTGAAATTGCTGGCGTAGTATATGCCGATGGCTATATTGCCACCGAAGAAGCTCAACTTTTGAATCGACTTCAGGACTTAGACCCTAGTAAAATGAGTTCTCACTCTGCGCTCAATATAATATTTGGCTCAATTCGTAAACTGATGAATAATAATGAGTAGTTTCAAATCGAGATAGTTACTTAATTTAATATTTATGCAGTCGGAATCATTTTCCCAGGGAATAGAGCAATTTAACCAAAGACAGTTTTATGAATGTCATGATACTTTTGAAGCAATTTGGATTGAGGCAATCGAATTAGACAAGAGATTTTATCAAGGTATCTTACAAGTCGCTGTTGCCTGTCACCATCTCAGTGAACTTAACTTGCGTGGTGCAGTCATCCTCTTGGGGGAAGGTATTCGGCGTTTGAGTGATTATCAGCCTGATTATGAATATATCGATGTGACTCAACTGCTAATAGAAAGTGATTTACTACTACAAACACTACAAAAACTTCCTCCAGAAAACTTAGCAGATTTTGTTCAGAAATTATTTGCCCCAGAAGAAGCGATCGCAAAAGATCAAGTAAATTGTCAGTTACCAAGAATATTGATGGTTGATAATTAAATTGTTATGATATTGCTTTGATAACTGTCATAAATTTTGGCGTTCGCGACTGGTATCTGCTAATTATTAACTTATATTGTGAGATATCCACAATGAATAAGACAGAAGACGATAAAGGTTTATTGTTCAGTTCTAATTACAATAAACCATTGGGGGAAATATTAGTTGAAGCAGGATTAGTTTCCTTAGCTCAAATCGAAATTGCCCTGCAAGAACAGTCGCAAAGTAACTTGAAAATTGGCGAAATTTTAGCCCTACACGGTTGGATTAAACAAGAAACGGCAGATTTTTTCGTAGAAAGATGGGCCAAGTTGGTATCCAAGAAAGATAAAAAGCCTTTAATATATTATTTCAAAGAAGCTGCATTACTAGATGAAGAACAAATTTCTAATCTGTTAGAAGAGCAGAAAAAACAACAGGCAAAACGACGGAAAAAAATTCGATTTCATAATCTAGCAGTAGAAAGAGGTTTTCTCAAACGAATAACTGTCGATTATTTTTTAGCTTCACTATTTAATATTTATAGCTCTGGCGTATTTTCTTTTACTAAACCCTACGAAGTTCTGAGAAGCTACACTAACGGAGAAACTGACTTTCGAAGGCTCAAGCTTTCTAGTGCGCCATTGATTGGCATTAGCCTAAAAAAAGTTGTTTTAGATGAGAGCAATTTAAAAGCTGCTAACCTGGCCAGTTGCAATCTCAGCTTTTCTAGTATGGTTGAAGTCAATCTGGTGCTGGCTAATCTCAACAAGGCGGTTTTAACAGAAGTTAATTTAACAGGATCTTGTTTGAACCAAGCTAATTTACGAGAGGCTCATTTAGAGAAGGTGAACTTTACTCAAGCTAGTTTGCAAAATGCCGATTTGAGTGATGCCTATTTACTTCATGCTTGTTTTGCAGCCTCGGATTTGACCGGCGCTCAATTACCATCGGAATATCCCTATGAAGTTTATTATGATTCTCAAACCAATTTTGATGATAATTTTGATCCGGTAACTGCTGGTTGGATACGGCAGGATTGAGTAATGAGTAATGAGTAATGAGTAATAAGTAAATTGATTAGAAAGAAGTTATTTTATGATAATAGCGATCGCGCTTGGCAATTTTGGTTTATTGTTACTCTAGTTTTTGCAATCGCGTACGGAATCCTGGCTTTAAAAAAGGCGTTTCAAGGAGAATGGGTAGTTCAAGATGATGCCAGGCAACATGTATTTTGGATGATGCGATATGTTGATCCAAATCTGTTTCCCAACGATTTGATCGCCGATTATTTTCAATCAGTTGCTCCTTTTGGCTACAGTAGCTTGTACCGTGGAGCAGTAGCTTTGGGATTTGATCCTTTCGTTTTTAACAAATTATTGCCGTCAATTATTGGCCTAGTTACCACTGGTTATTGTTTCTTATTATCTAAAGCGATTTTTCCAGTTCCCTTTGGTTGCTTTACCATTAGTTTGCTACTAAATCAAACTCTTTGGCTGAAGGATGATATCATTTCTGGAACTCCTAGAGCCTTTGTTTATCCTTTGTTTCTAGCCTTTCTCTATTATTTTTCCAAGCAATCTTTATTGCCTTGCTGTATCGCGATCGCGCTAATCGGCATTTTTTATCCGCAATATGTCTTGGTTGCTTCCGGACTATTAGTTATTCAACTTGTCAAATGGCAAGATGGCAAACCCTATTTATCTCAAAACCGCAAGGATTACTATTTTTGTTTGATTGGTTTAGCAGTTGCTTTTTGCGTCTTACTTCCCTACGTCTTAAATGCTTCTGAATATGGCCCGACCATAACTCGCGCCGAAGCATTAGAATTACCCGATTTTTCTATCAAGGGGAGATCGAAGTTTTTTCGGCTTCATTGGTGGTCATACATTATTGGTGGCGGCAGAGCTGGTTTATTACCACGCTCTCTCTATACTCCAGCAACCCTGGTATTTGGTTTCTTTATGCATTGGATATTGCGATCGCCTAAAACTTTTCCCCTTAGCAAATCAGTTAAACCACAGGTTATTGTTTTACCCCAATTGATTATGGTTGCTGTTGGCTTGTTCTTAGCTGCTCATGCATTACTATTTAAACTGCATCTTCCAAGTCGTTATTCAGGACATACTCTAAGGATTGCTATTACATTAGCTGCGGGAATTACGATTACATTAATACTAGAAGCTTTGATTAACAAACTGGAAGTACCAAAAATACCGCCAGTAAAAAAATTCCTGACTCTAGCTTTGGCTTGCGCGATCGCGATTTCCCTGGTTTGCTATCCTAGTTTAGTCAAAAGATTCCCCGCAACTAAATACAAAATCGGTAAACAACCCGAACTATATCAATTTTTTCAACAGCAACCAAAAGATATTCTCATTGCTTCTTTAGTTATGGAAGCCGATAACATCCCAACTTTTGCTAAAAGATCAATCTTAGTCAGTAGAGAATATGCCATTCCCTATCACATGGGATATTACCTTCCCTATCGTCAACGGGTGATCGACTTAATCGAAGCCCAACTTAGTCCTGATATTGAAGTTATCAGCCAATTTATCAAGAAATACGGTGTTACTCATTGGTTAATCGAAGATTCAGGTTTTGATGCTGATTATATTGCTAATAATCGCTGGAGAAGACAACATCAGCCAATGGCCCAAGAGGTAGTTGCAAGTTTAGAAAAAGGAGCTATTCCTGCTTTGATAGCATATAAAGATAGTTGTGCTGTTTTTAAAAGCGATCGCTATACTGTACTGGAAGCTGAGTGTATCTTGAAAATTGAAAATTAACAATCCCAGAATTATCAAGTTCTTTTGGTTAAAGCTCATTAGGTTTATCAGACAACTTTTGCCTAACCAAGTTCATGAGGTTTATATTCGCAAATTGGATCGGGAATTATGCCAAGATGCTACCTGGAATATAAACTATATTGTTTTTACAATTAGTGCCTGTCTGATTGCCACTTTTGGCTTAATTAGTAACAGTACGGCAGTAATTATTGGCGCAATGCTAGTGGCACCTCTTATGTTACCCCTAAGGGCCTTAGCTTTTGGAGCTTTGGAAGGGGATTTCAAGTTATTTAGAAGAGCTTTCTTGTCAATTGTAGGGGCAACAATTTTAGCTTTCAGTCTCTCTTATATGGCGGGATATGCCGCCAATATTCCCCAATTTGGTTCCGAAGTTTTATCCCGAACAGAGCCTAATTTAGTAGATTTGGGAATTGCCATAGTTGCCGGAGGAATCAGTTCCTTTGCCAAAGTGAGAAAAGGAGTTAGCGATGTCTTAGCCGGAACCGCGATCGCAGTAGCTTTGATGCCTCCTTTATGTGTTGTTGGATTAGCCATGTCCCAACAACAATCAGCCTATGCTAAAGGTGCTTTTTTGCTTTATCTAACTAATCTTTTAGGCATTACTTTGTCCTGTATGATTGTCTTTATTTTGGCAGGATATACTAGCGTCAACCACACTCTAGGTTGGACTCTAGCTCTTACAGGAGTTCTGGTTATACCTCTAGGAACCAGCTTTTTCCGATTAGTCAGACAAGCTCAACTTGAGACAGGAATAACCAATGCTCTCAATGAGACTATTACTGTCACAGAAGGAGTTGATAATGCCACAATCGAAGTAGATTGGACGGAAAATCCTCCCGTGGTTTATATTTTGCTCCAAACAGGAAAAGACGTAGTTCCTAATCAAGTAGATTTAGTAGAAAAATTTATTGAAAGAAAATTAGGCAAGTATTTTAAATTAGTTTTTTTCGTTAATAAATTTACCGAGGTGACGTCTGAGCAACCACCAGAAAATGAGATCGAACCGGAATCTCTAATTCCTACTGAAGCTGAAATCGAACCCGAAAAGGAATTGACCACGGAACAAGAAATTGAACCAGAACCCGAAGAGAAAAAATATATCCCACCATATTTAATCAAGCCAACAAAGCCTTCTCGTGAGATTCCTCCTTCCTTTAAATTACATAAACCACCGAAGAAGAACAAAAATTAAAATTTTTAATCCTAAACACAACTCGTCGACAGCAATTCCAAATTCAAATGATTAAGAAGAGTTAAGAGAGAAATTAGGAGCAGAATCGGCGAGCATAAAGTCCAAAAGATGTTGCCAACTTTCA
>JBCCYD010000022.1:0-27252 GCA_039190385.1 Cyanobacteria bacterium P01_F01_bin.143
CCCGATTTTATTTATCTCAATAGAATCTCTAAGCTAGAGTAATCCTGCTATAACATGGTCAAAATAAGAAGCCGCTGCAGTTCCATCTTCTCCAGAAGCCAAGGAAGCAGCTATACTTTTCATTTCTCGAACACCTTGAGCCACGGCCTCAATTGGAGTACCTAAAGATTTATACATTTCTTTGGCTCCGATGATTCCAATCTCGTCAAGTGGAGCAACATCACCAGCGATGATCGCATAGGTTATAAGCCTTAGATAATAGTCTAAATCTCGAAGACAAGTGGCTGTCATTTCTTCTCCGTAGGCATTTCCCCCAGGAGAAACCACATCGGGACGTCTTTGAAATAGAGCATCTCCTGCTTCTTTAATGATTCGTTCGCGAGATTCGGTTAGCACTTGGGCAACACGCAAACGACTGGCCCCAGAAGAAATAAATCCGTTGATTCTTTCTAATTCACCAGGGCTGAGATAACGAGCTTCCGCATCAGCACTCACGATTGATTTCGTGACAATACTCATTGAGGGATTCCTCCTGAAAAAATTAATTTAAATATGCGCCAATCTTTTCTCTAGACTTGAACTAGAGCGGAATAATACTAGCGATTTTGCCGCCCTGACGCTGCACTCTTTGCATATGAGAACTTAGTTCTTCATAGGGAATAACGATAGCTTTGTTTACCCTGCGAACCTTGGGATAACCTGGGCCCCCAATTCCGGCGACTTCAACCCGAAACAAGCGACCAGAACCAAAAGCTTTTGAGCCACCAAAGGCACTGACTCCAGCATCACCTTTACTCGCTGGACGAAAGGCAAATCCCGGGGCTTGTCCTGAAGGAGGAACGATCGCCGAAGCTTTATTCGCACCTAATTCTTGAGCCAAACGAGATAGCTTGCCCGCTGCTTGAGCGCGATCGCTGTTGGCATAGCCCCGATATAGTTGAAACATTCGGGTAAACCCAACAGTCTTTTGCTGAGTCTGAGTATTAAAGCCTCGATAGTAGGGAACAATATTATCGCCAAAGCTTTTCTCGTATTCCGCTGAATCTATGTAGTCATCAATATCAGCTTCAAAACCTTGATTTTGATAAAGATCGAGATGATAAATGACCTCCGACTCATCGTAAGGAGCGCGCCCTAATAAATGCTTGAAATTTAACTCAATGACTCTAGTTTGGAAATTATTGTATAAAAATTTCTTCTTATACAGTTCCGACTTCGCTACTGTTCGAACAAAATCCCGTACTGTAATAGAACCATTAACGAGTAAAGATTCTGTTGCGGTTAGCCGTTCGACTAGCATAATATAATCGTTGCCTAAAATCTGTCGATAAACAGCATCAATCACCGCTTTCACATCATCTTGAGTCCCATTAGGACGTAGTTCTAGGGGTCCGCGATCACTAAAAGCAGATACTCCTAAACGAGAGGCTGCTGTTGTAATTGCCACTTAGTCTCTCCTTGTATGTTGTTTGTTGATAGCTTAAAACTATCTAAACTTATTACTTATTACTTATTACTTATTACTTATTACTTACTACTTTAAAGTGCATTAATGATGTAGTCGATGTAAGAATTAAGCTCTAATCCAGGATCTCCAGTTACTCCATGATTAGCTTTGATATATTTAAGCGCTTCGGCATACCAACTAGGAACTAGTTCAAAACTGTTATGCATTTCCGCTAAACCAGCCAATAAATAATCGTCAGCTGGGCCAGTTCCTCCGGCAATCAGACAATATTGAATCATTCTAATATAGTAGCCAATATCTCTTACGCATTTAGCTTTACCACGCTCATCAGAAGCATAATTATTACCCTTCATAGTAATAGTGTAAGGATATGCTTGATAAACAGCATTAGCTGCACCTTGGGCTAACTGCTCAGCTTTGGCGGACAAGGCTTTAGCTGCTTGTAAATCAGCAGTTGCTAAACGTAGACGACCAAAGGCGATTTGAAGTTCTACGTTTCCTAGGTAACGGCCTTGGGAATCAGCAGTAGTAACTGCTTCAGTCAATTGGGTTTTCATCGGTTAGATATCTCCTTCGTATTGTTTTAAAAATTTATTAGTTATTAATTTATTGCTGCGGCTGCTCTATCAAAATAGCTCGCAACTTCGGCCATTAAAGCACTACAGTCACCTGGAGTGATGTTGTTGCGATCATTAGCAACTGCGATCGCTGCATCTTTCATTTTGGCAATGCTAGTCGCCATAGAACCAGTAGGCACTCCTAACGCAACATAAGTTTCTCGTAGACCATTTAAGCAACGATCCTCCATTACGCTGGCATCCCCTAAAAATATTGCATAGGTGACATAGCGCAAAACAATGTCCATGTCCCGTAAACAAGCAGAAACCCGGCGACTAGTATAAGCATTGCCACCAGGAGCAATTAGCTGAGGCTGTTCCTCAAACAATGCCCGAGCTGCATTGGTCACGATCGCTGAAGAATTACTGGTGATGCGGTTTACCACATCGGTACGCTTTGCACCCTCATTGACCACCGCCAACAGGGCATCAATTTGAGCATCACTGACTAATTGGCCTCGATTATCAGCTTGGGAGACCACCCTGGTAAAAGCGTCTAACATTAATATTGCTCCTAAAAGTTAATTTGCACAAAAAATCCAGCTTAAAGAACTGAAATCTTGAGAGATTCAGTGGTTTTTGAACTAAGATTATTCAAGCAAATTCTTTGTGCAATTATGGTGCAATGATCCCTCTCAAAAGTAAATCTTTATTGCTTTTTGTAACGAAATATTCATCTTTTATCTGAAATTAATTTTAAATAAACGTCTTAACAAAGATAATATTAAGTATTGTTACAAACAATTGTTTATTGCTTTCATCACCTGGTTCTATGATGTTTAACAATACTTCATCAAAATAGGATATCTTAATCTTTTACATTCGTCGGCGAAACCTAGGCGAATATTATTTAGACCATTTTTAGCAAGCTTTTAGATCTTGTTACAGAAATTTTCATCTATCATTCCATAATCTATATTAGGAAACTTACATAATATGCGCAAAAAAATACTCAAGTTAACGAAAAAGCCTAAAGATTTCTTCTTAGAACTTGACAACGAAGCTAATAGCAAGACTGCTGTATCGACTGGAACAGCTCAACAAAAGCAACCAAATGCTAGTCCTACTAAAGGCCAAAAACCAACAAGTCAGAAAAAAGCAGGGAAAGAAGTTCAAAAGGCTGTTATTGCCGAAGAACCACAACCGGCAAGGCAAGTATATGATTCAATAGAACAACTAATTGTGAATGCAGTGTCTGCGAAAAAAGTTAGTCAAGATAAATCCGAAGAGACTGGTAATAATTTTGCTACGGACTATTTGATTGCTAAGCCAGTACCTAATCGCCGTCCAGGTTCAAGTATGGACAAATTTAGGATAATGAGCCGTAGGCTGAAAGTGAGAAAACAGAAAGTTTAAAATTAATCTTACGGTAAGATGCAGGGCAAACGTATCTTGTTTTGCAAAAGCCTACTAGATGGTAATACTTTTTAGAATTGATAATTGGAACCCTTAAGACAGAAATATCTTGCGATTTTGATGCGTTTGCCCTATTTCCTGTATAACTCTTTCGGAAAAGAGATTTAATACATTACGGGTTAAATATACTAGCAATTTCAGCTTCTTCCCTAATGCCATTAGGACCAAAGAAAACTCTTTGACCCCAATCAGTAAGTTCGGATTCTTGGTCAGCGTCCCATCTCTTAGTCATGTCATGATATCTTTGATTACCTGTCCAACTCCAAGCTAGCCAGCCGACTTTATTGTCACTACACTCTGACATAATAGTATCCTCTTTGATGTCCTCCGGAGAACTTCTACGGTCGCCAAATTCACCAATAATCAAAGGGAGACCCATTCTAGAAATCGTTCTAATACAATCTCTAATAGAAGCTTCGTTCTCGCCGTGACCTGCATAGAAATGTACAGAGAAAATAATATTAGTTTCTGGATCATGATCGTAAATTTCTTTACCGTGTTCTATGATCAGCGAGTAATCTTTTCCCCATTCGAATGGGTCGATCGCTATGGGAGATTTTATATTAGCATTTCTAAATGCCGTAATTACTCGTTTGTAGACATCAGGGAATCGTCTTCTGTTTGCTGTCCCTCGGGACATACCAAAATCACCCCATTCATTAAATGGGTTCATAATGATATATTCTTCGAAATCGTTCCAAATAGCTGCTCTTTCAATATACCAAGGAACAAAAGTTTCTAACATCTGACGATCATTATTGCGGCCAGTAGAATCTTGAATTTCAAACAAAGGAACCATATTATTGTCAATACAAGATTGTATTAACTTTCTAATCATTAATCTTTGATTAGCGTCATTTTGGTTAGTTTGAAAATTAGTGTGCCAGGTGATTCGAATAGCATTACAGCCTAAGTTTGCGATATTAGCCCTGGCATTAACGTTTGGTTGAGCTCCTGTCCAAGTATCAAACCAAACTCCCATATCATTAATTCCACGCATAATAAATCTATTACCCTTATAATCGTAGATGCCTCCATTCCTAGTAAAAAATCCTGTGCCTGTATTGTTTTCGGGACGTTTAACATCTCCGTTTCCTATGCCTCCCCCATCGTCTCCGTCTATTTTTAGTGTACTAAAAGTTGGATTTGGATTAGTGGTATTCCATCCACACCATTCAGTACCACCAAAAGGAATAGTTACTGCTGATCCTGTAGATCCTTCAAGCCTTAGTTTATAACCATAACCGCCACCGTCTAAATCAGTTGGCCCTTCTGCTATAGATAATCCCCAGTAATCAGAAGGATTATTTCTTATCTGCATGTCACTCTCAACAATAAGGACTGCATTTTCAATGTCTACTGTCCCAGTGTTTTCAATATCTATTCTGACTGTGGACCCATTATTACCTGGCCAAGTAGAATAACTTGGTGTTACTGATGCTGAAATAGAATCTCCCCCATCCACCTCAAGTGTTTTAGAGAATTCTCTGGTTCCATCTTCTTTTCTTACGGCTATATCGTAGGTTCCCTCTTCTAACTTTTCTTCAACGTCTATTACTATTTGATTGTCTATATAAGATGCTGTCATTTTTCCTGTAACTCCATTATAATTTCTATTTCAATCAAACAATTTGTTTCACTTGAATAATGTGACAACTTTCTTTGTCATCTCCTATTGAGATTTCATAGTTAATAATGAAATCTATGCAGTTTTGTTATATTTCTTCATAAAATTGCTGGATTAAACAGAGGATTTAACCCCAGGACAAATGCATCTTATTTTGAAAGAGCCTACTAGGTTATCAAGTTTGAATTGAGGAATTGATATAAGCAGAGGGAGCAGTGCTAAAGGATACCGCAACCCACGACCCGAAGGTAGTCCTTTAGGATAAGGGGCAGAGGAGCTGAGGGAGATAATTACCAAGGTTTATCCCTGTAAGAATATTCATTAGAACTTGGTTTGATTGATATTTTTAATTACATTCTTTCGCTAAAATCAATTAGGTATTCCCCTATTACTTATTACTGTTCCCGCCACTATGTCATCTCAAGGTCTTTCATATCCTCAAACTCATCAAGGACAACAAAGCGATATTTATCATGGAATCGAAGTCAAAGATCCCTATCGCTGGCTCGAAGATCCTGATTCAGAAGATACCAAAGCTTGGGTAACAGCGCAAAATCAAGTTACAACAGCTTATTTGTCTCAGATTTCTAGCCGAGAAGGGATTAAATCACGACTTACGGAACTTTGGAACTACGAAAAATATTCTAGTCCCTTTAAACGAGGCGATCGCTATTTTTACTTTAAAAACGACGGCTTGCAAAATCAATCGGTTCTTTATACTCTCAAGTCTTTAGATGGTGAACCTTCAGTTTTGCTAGATCCTAATCAACTTTCAGAAGATGGCACGATCGCGCTTTCAGGAATTGCCATCAGCGACAATGGCCAATATCTCGCCTATGGTTTATCAACTGCTGGTTCTGATTGGGTGGAATATTTTGTCAAAGATATTGCTACCGGGGAAAATTTATCCGACCATCTAAAATGGATTAAATTTTCGGGCGCTTCCTGGACAAATGATCATCAAGGGTTTTTCTATAGTCGTTACGACGAACCCAATGAGGCTACGAAACTCGAAGATGTCAATTATTTTCAGAAGCTTTATTATCATCGTTTAGGCACTGCACAAGCTAAAGATATTTTGATCTATGAACGCTCGGATCAAAAAGAATGGGGTTTTGCGGGGGATGTCACCGAAGACGGGAAATATTTAATTATTAGTGTTTGGCTGGGTACGGATAGTAAAAATTTAGTTTTCTATAAAAATTTGGCTGAACCTGAGAGTGAAGTGGTTGAGCTGATTAGTGAATTTGAAGCGAGCTACAGTGTGATTGACAATTATGGCGATCGCTTTTGGGTAAAAACTGATTTGGATGCGCCTCGTGGTCGAGTTATTGAGATTAATTTAGAACAACCCGAGAAAACTAATTGGCAAGAAATTATTCCAGAAAGCACGGAAACCCTTCGAGGAATTGGTTTGCTGAATAATCAATTTGTGGCTTCTTATTTGAAAGATGCGCGATCGCAGATAAAAATCTTTGCTCTTGATGGATCATTTATTCGAGAAGTGGAATTACCTGGCATTGGTTCAGCCGGGGGTTTTGGAGGAAAAAGAGCCGACACTGAAACTTTTTATACTTTTACTAGTTTTACAACTCCTTCGACGATCTATAGCTATGACATGGTGACAGGAGAAAGTAAGATTTTTCGCAAGCCCGAAGTAGATTTTAATCCGGGTGATTACGTAACCGAACAGGTTTTCTGCCCTAGTAAAGACGGCACAGCAGTTCCTTTGTTTGTCACCTACAAAAAAGGTATTAAGTTAGATGGCAATAATCCTTGTTATCTCTATGGTTACGGCGGTTTTAATATTTCTTTGACTCCGAGCTTTTCTGTGAGTAATTTAGTTTGGTTGGAAATGGGCGGTATTTATGTGATGGCGAATCTCCGTGGTGGGGGTGAATATGGAGAAGCTTGGCATCAAGCGGGGATGAAGGAGAAGAAGCAAAATGTTTTTGATGATTTTATTGGTGCAGCGACTTGGTTAATTGAAAAGAATTATACTTCTAGCGCTAAACTCGCGATCGCAGGTGGTAGTAATGGCGGATTATTAGTTGGAGCTTGTATGAGCCAACGACCTGATCTGTTTGCGGCAGCGCTTCCCGCAGTTGGGGTGATGGATATGTTGCGTTTCCACAAATTCACTATTGGCTGGGCTTGGTGTGCCGAATATGGAAATCCTGATGATGAAACAGATTTTAAAACTCTCTATAGTTATTCGCCATTGCATAATCTCAAGGCAGGAACAGCTTATCCGGCAACGATGATTACTACAGCAGATCATGATGATCGGGTGGTGCCAGCCCATAGTTTTAAGTTTGCGGCAGCATTGCAAGCAGCTCACGATGGGAATAATCCTGTGTTGATTCGCATTGAAACTAAAGCTGGTCATGGAGCAGGAAAACCAACTACGAAAATTATTGAAGAGGTCGCGGATAAATGGGCTTTTTTAGTGGAAAATTTGCAAATAGCTTAATTTAAAGTAAATTCTCAATTCTCAATTCTCAATTTTTAATTCCCTGTTCTCCAAAATTAAAAAATATCAGTTAAATCTAAAACAAATCCAGGTAAGACATCTTCTCCTGATAAAGTTCTAGGATGGTTTAAGGTCTCTACTTTTTGCCCAACTCGATAGATTTCTACTGTTTTGACTGAAGGCTCGATTAACCAACCAAGTTTTACGCCATTATCTAAATATTCGGTCATTTTTGCTTGTAAGTCTTCATAGCG
Organism: Cyanobacteria bacterium P01_F01_bin.143; assembly: GCA_039190385.1. Taxonomy (GTDB): domain Bacteria; phylum Cyanobacteriota; class Cyanobacteriia; order Cyanobacteriales; family Xenococcaceae; genus Xenococcus. The sequence goes on from JBCCYD010000022.1 coordinate 7,856, forward strand.
TTGATTCTTGACATCACTAGGACTGACTAATTCAATAACGAAATCAGGAGCGATCGGCGGAAAACCTTGCTTTTCTTTTAGAGTTAATGTGTCCCAGCGGTCTAATCTAATCCAACTAACATCAGGACTTCTTCTTGCACCATTAGGTAAAACAAAAATTGTCGAAGAATCAAAAGCTTTGCCTAATTTGGTCTGACGATTCCAAATACCAAAATCGATATACAAATTGAAGTTCTTCTCTCCTGTTGTTCCTCCCGTCGGACTCATAACAATTAATTCTCCATCTTTAGTCAACTCCATTCTTGCTAGCTGTTCAGCAGATGCTAATTGCTCGAATTGTTTTGGAGTTACTCTAAATCCTCTGGGAATAGCGATCTCGAAGAGATCCGCTTCGCGGTGCGCTTCCATTTTCCTCTTATTAACTAATAGCTCTATTTAAATCTTTCTTTCATTAATAGTTGCCTTCATACTAGCCCAATAAGCAGAACCCACTACTAATAAAAAAGCAAAATAGACAAAAACTTGAATCAGATACAGAGTTTGCCGATAACCAAAAAGAGCTTTGAGGACAATACCAGGAAAAGCGTGATCGGGTAAAAGTATCGAACCATCCCAAATTTGAATTCCCAAAAGACAGGATGAACTAGTTCCCCAACACCAATTGTTATTAGATAATTCTGATGCTAGCAAAACAACTTGATCGAAATGATAGGAGGCACTTAAGACTAAACCACCAACAATTAACAATAAAAACACTCCCATAATCTGGAAGAAAAGGCGGACATTGATTTTAATGCCGATCGCGAATAACAACCATCCCATAACTCCTGCAACTATCAAACCAGCTATGGCTCCTGTGATGGGAAGTGCCCAGGATTCTTGAAATTTTGCCAGGAGAAAAAGAACGGTTTCAAATCCTTCACGCAAGACAGCGATAAAAACTAAAAAAAAGATTCCAACTCCGGCATTATTTTTATTTAATGCCTGATCGATCGCCGATCGCATTTCTCCTTGCACAGAGCGAGCCTGTTTGCTCATCCATAACAACATCCAACTCAACATCGCGATCGCGACCAAACCAAAACCAGTTGCTAAGATCTGCTTCATCACTGGAGCATAAATTCCCCCAGCAGTTGCCAAACTTTGCACCGTTCTAGCAAGAATTACGCCAACTCCTGTACTAGCAAGAATGCCGCCAATTATTCCAAAATAGACCCAGCGATATAGTTGAGATTGTTCTGCTTTTTTTAGACAAGCAAAAATAATCCCCACCACTAATGCTGCTTCAAAACCTTCTCTCAAAGTAACAATAAAAGTTGGGAACGCTGCGGATAAATCCATAAAAAATCAAGAACGAAGAAAAGTATTCTTAAAACTGCTAACTGGTAGATAAAGCGTATTGATTACGTAATTGTTCTAGTTTGCTATCAATTTGGTCTAATTGAGGTTGTAATTGAGCCATTGCAACTTTCTTGGGTAGTTTGGCTTTTTTCGCACTGGCCATAGTTTCATTGAATAGGCGATCGCGATACTGCTCGAATTCTGCGATTACTTCGGCTAATTGTTCGGGGGTTACAGTGGAATTAGCTTCTTCAGTCATATCTGTATTTCTCCTACATAATTATTCATCCTTAATTTTCTCAGATTTCGCGATCGACTAGCAACTGGGGGAAAAATAATTCTCGATTCTTGATATTTCTATCGAAATTGCAAATCACTTGATTAGCTAGATTTTGCTGATTGATAAATTTGTTGCTCCCGATTAATAAACACTCCAGCCAATAATTGATAAGCTTCTTGCCATGCAACCATTACTTCCTGTGTTGCCCCACCGGCCAATACATCTTGGATCGCTTGTAATAGACATTCTCCAACAATGGGATATTGTTCTGGTAAAACATGAGTTTGCACATGGCGATGAGCAATTTTGTCCACCATTTTTTGTAAGCTTTTCATATCATCTATATGAGTAGCATAGCTATAGATTGCATTAGCAAGCCTTGCCGGTTGTTTGCCATTAGCCTGGGCAGACATATCGAACTGAGACTTCACTTCAGGATATTTATTGAACATGATTTCGTACATTCGAGAGGTAATTTTCTTACCATGTTGCTTAATCACAGGAGCAGTAGCCTTGACGATATTAATAGTTTCTTGACTTGCGATATTTACACTATTTTCCAGAGGAATTTTTTCCGAAAAAGAGATTACAAATGCTAGATTTTCTTGAGCCTGTAAAGCATGAGGAGCATTAGCGCGCATAAAGACAAACTTACCTGGTGCCAAAGTAATATCTTTCCCTTCCAGATTAAGATTTCCTTGGCCTTCAATAACGCTAATAACTGCATTACGGCCAGAGCTATGTTCTTTGATTTCTATCCCTGCGGCCAAGCAAAATAAATTATATTGGCTGCTATTATCTTCAAAAAGAACTGTACGATTAATTCCTCTACTAGGATATTCAATTACATCATGTAGATTAGCGGCAAAATTATTGTTGGTGGTTGAGATTAGATTATTCATTGAAGACTCCGAAATTAGTTTAATAGAAAAATAGAATTGGAATTTCTAGGAAAGTTTGGCCCAAGAAACTATGTAGCCGATATTCTGACGATTTTGTTGAAAACTGCGCCGCATTTTGAGAATTCTTTGCCTTAGGTTGGCATTAGTTAGGGTATTCCAAAAAATCTTGATAGTTCCTAAGAGCTTTTCATCTCGCAATATTTGTCGAAAATTAAGCAATCCCATCTCTCCGGTTTGCCATTGCTGTAAAGTTAAACCTGCTGTTTGATATGCTGATTGCCATTGGGATAAGGTTAAAGGATTGGCATTAACTCGAATAGATTGAGATAAGTTTTTCCGCACTGCTGATTCGTTAGCGCAAACTAGCATTTCATGACTAAGAACTTTGCCCTCTGGCTTAAGCAGATTTTTGATAGAGGATAATATTTTGGCTTTTCCAGGCTCTGATTGCATAGTCAAAATAGCTTCACCTAAGACATAATCGAATTTGTCTGGAATTTTGTCTAACTGCAAAATATCCCCTTCAATAATTGTGACTTTATCTTCTACACCCGCAGCACGAATATTTTTTCTGGCCTGTGCTACGCTATCAGGATTTTTCTCGATTCCTAAAACATGAACCTGATATCTTTGCGCGATCGCGATCAGGCAAAGCCTGGCACTGCGTGATCGCAGTTTCGCCAAAGCTAGCGGCCAACTCTAAGACAGTTTCCCCTGGTTGGAAATTAGCCCAAGTAAACAGTTGCTCTGTCGCCGCAATTCCTCCTGGTCGTAATATTTTTTTTCCTGCTGCGGCTAAAACTTGATGACCTGGTGCATTAGCAAAATTTAATCTGGTTGTTGTCATGAGTCATATCCAAACTCGATACTTTTACTGTGACATCAAGTTTTAGTTCCGTCTTTGAGGTAGCTCATGTTTTGGCATAAACTTTGATTAAGCTCAATAACAAACTAATGATTGTTCAAGGTTGTGCGTCGATTTCTCAATTACAAAAAATTTCTATCTTTCAAGATCTAGCTGTTGAACAACTGGAAAATCTGGTTCCTGTGAGTTCTGTCAAAGAATATCAATCAGAAGAAATTGTGATTCATGAAGGCGATCGCCTAAGCCCAAAACTTCATGCTTTAATCACAGGAAAACTAGAAATAAAAAAAACAACCGATAGTGGTAAGGAAACAGTCATCCGTCTGATTCGCAGTGGAGAACTTTTTGCCGCACCAGCGATTTTTGGTAATGGTATTGCTCCGGCGACAGTGGTTTCTCAGGTCAAGTCGCAAATTTTAACTATTGAAAGGGAAGCTTTATTATCTGCAATCTCTCAAACTCCAGAAATTAGCTTAAAAATCCTAGAAGTCTTTAATCAACGTTTGCAGCAGTTGCATAATACGGTACATGGTTTGACATCAGAAAGAGCGATCGTCCGTTTAGTGAAATTGATTCAGTATTATAGCGATCGCGATGGAACTTACACGGTAACAGAAGGAGAACGTTTAAATATGAATCTTCCTTACTATCAAATTGCCCGTAGTATTGGCATTACCTATGAAGAATGCGTTCGTCTATTCAAAAAACTCAAAGGAATTTTGATTTATCAAAGAGGCGGCAAAATTATTATTCAAGATCGAGACAAACTAGAAGCCATGACAATGTAAAAAAAAAGGTGAGCTCAAACTCACCTAAATAACTCATGTCTAGAGATAAAACCTTATTACTTATTACTTATTACTTATTACTCATTACTTCCACATAGCGGTATTAGTCTTTGTCCAAATTATCGATTAGAGCTTCTACCGAATTAAGATAACTTTGATCATAGAGAGTATTTTCTGATAGTCTGCCAGCAGCGATCGCGCTTCTAACTAAATCTTCAGCATCAATTTTATTGGTACGAACTTTATTCAAGAAAATACCACTAGAAGGAATGCCTTGATTTTCAAAACGACCTTGGTAAGCACCAGTCACTAGCGCAAAAGGTGTAATTTCTATAATATTTCCAGTTTTACTAGAATTTAATGAGACTTGACTCAATGCAGGAACAGCCATCGTAGAGAGTAATATAGTAGATAATGTGCCAATTAAGATACTTTTCATTTTTTTTACCTCCTCAAATATATTGAGGTGAGAAATAATTTTTTTGCTTTGTTATCTATAAGCATCAGTAATTTCCCTGAGAAGGCTCTAATGACGAACTAAAAATGACATTAACGATTAACTACAAAATTGTTATCAATCTCTCAGCTTAGATTCAGATAAATTTTCTAACATTAAAAGAGACCGCTTTTTGTCCTAAATTCTAGAACTAAAAAACGATCTCTTTTTGGGGATAAAAAACCCTAAACTAATTAGACTTCTCTCGCTTTTGAAGACGACGATCGCGCCACTTCACCGACGAAAGATATAAGATCCCGCCACTCACAACTAAAAGTAGTCCTAGAGCGACGAAAAATAAAATATTGACTATATAACTTGTTTCCATGAAGCAATGAGGGTAAAGAATAAACTAATATTTACCCAGTCTTATGCTCAATGATATTCTAGAATCCGTTACGACCCCAAACTACCATTGAAATAGACCAAGTGAATAAAGCTAGTACCGCAACCCAACCTAATGTCAAAATATCCATGATTTGTATTTACTTTTTGAAATATAAATTCATCAAACATCCTCAAAGTTTATCATAATTCTATGATCGTGTTTTCTGGTAAGAGTTTTGTCTAATTTAGTCGCAGAAAGAATTGAATCAGTTAAGGCGGGATTGGTAGGAGCGATCGCGTTTACAATTGCCGATATGGTAGTTATCTTATTGAATAATCTGATCTTTGTATCTTGGGGAATCGGGTTTAGTTTGTTACAAGTTACTTCTCAACTTGGTGGCTTAATTACAATAGGAACGGCATTGGTCAGTGGCTTTTTGTTTGGCGTAACCTATCGTTATATTATCCGTAGCGATCGCAATTCTCATCTCAAAGATGGTGCCGTCATGGCTTTTGGCTTAGTGCGGGGCTTAGCTTTCTTGGAGGCAACAGAGATTAAATCAGGTCAATTTTGGTCTGTGGGCATTCTGATCGCCGAGACTATTATATGTTTTGCGATCGCTCGTTATTGTCTTGATTTTGCTTTGGGCAGAAAACTTATCAAACCTTTTCTATAGAATAAATATTCTAGGTTATGGATAATTGTGATATTGAGGGCATTAGAGCTAATTTTCCTCAAAAAGCTAAATTACCAAAGAAATGCACAGAATTAGCTCAATGGCTAGATTTAAATATAGATACAACCCAAGATTATTTTCCGGAAATTCAGGCAGATGATCTTGAAGGGTGGGCAGATATTGATATCTCTCCCTACTTTGGAACATTTATGCATTTAGGCGATGGTTCAGTTGTTGCTTACTGGTTTTATGATGGAGTTGATATTAAAAATCCACCTATTGTAGTTATCACTTCAGATGGAGATATTGGGGTTGCCGCCAATTCTATTGAAGAATTCTTAGCCCGAATTATCGAAGATTGTTTTCCAGATGATATTTGGGTTGATTATCTAGGTGATCTACTATCTTATGCTGATGGTACTTGGATAGAAGATCTTAGGAAATGGGTGGAGGAAAAATGGAGCTTAAATTCAGGAAAAAGAGAAGAACTTACTTCAGCTAATCCAGAATTAGGCCATCCCGACATACAAGAATGGATTAAGCCTTTTATCGATCAACCAACATATTTTTAATTGATGAACAGTATTGAAGTCCAGAATTTGAGTAAAGTATATGGTTCAACAACAGCGATCGCGGATGTTAACTTTACCGTGGAAACAGGAGAAATCATCGGCTTTTTAGGGCCAAATGGTGCAGGCAAAACTACTACCATGAGGATTTTAGCCGGTTACTTACCAGCAACCACAGGAACGGCAAAAATTGCAGGTTATGACGTTCATCAGCAATCGATGGAAGTACGACGAAACATCGGTTATTTACCAGAAAATCCACCTTTATATCCTGAGATGACGGTTGAAGGTTTCCTGCATTTTGTGGCGAAAATTAAGGGCGTGGCAGCGCGCGATCGCAAAAAGAAAGTTGCGACCGTGATTGAACGTTGCCAACTAGAAGATAAAAGCAAAATTGCGATTTACAAGTTGTCTAAGGGATATCGTCAAAGAGTCGGTATTGCTCAGGCGATCGTTCATGAACCCAAGGTGATTATTTTAGATGAACCGACGGTGGGTTTAGATCCTCGTCAGATTATTGAAGTTCGTAATTTGATTAAGAGTTTGGCGGTTGAGCATACGATTATTTTATCGACGCATATTTTGCCCGAAGTAAGTATGACCTGCGATCGCATTATGATTATTAATCGGGGCAAGATTGTAATTACCAATTCTCCTGATGAGCTACAAAAGCAACTTTCGGGTAATTACAGTTATCAATTAGAATTAGCAGGAAATATCGCAGAACTTTTACCTAAATTAGAGATAATTCCTGATGTAGTTGAAAGCAAAATCATTACCGAAAACCTCAATGGCAATAATCGTGATTTAGTGGAAATTACTTGCAATGCGAACAGTGAGCCAGGAAATGAGCTTGCAGCTATGATTATTAATCAAGGAGTAAGTTTATATGAAATGAGGCGAATTCGTCCTAGTTTAGAAGATGTATTTTTGGAATTAACAACCGAAGAGAAAATTGAGAATTGAGAATTGAAAATTGAGAATGATGGTTATACAGAATATTTTTGCGATTTTTCAGAAGGAATTTCAGAGTTACTTTAAGTCACCTTTGGCTTATATTGTTGCAGGGATTTATTGGCTAATTGCCGGATCATTTATGGTGAGCATGCTTTTAGGGGAACGAGGCATCATTCAAGAAGTGGCTTATGGCGAACAATTGGGAATTCCCATCGGCTCTGTTGATGTCCCTTATATTTTTCTAACTTCTTTTTTTTCTGTATTAGGAACACTTTGTTTGTTTATTTTGCCGATACTTTCGATGGGACTTTATACAGAAGAAAGAAAATCTGGCACCTTGGAGTTATTAGCAACATCACCAATCTATAACTGGGTTATCGCTTTGGGTAAATTACTAGGAGTGGTGGCTTTTTTCCTCTTTATGATTATGCCTTTTCTGTTTTATGAAGTAATTATTTTCAGTGCTTCAACTCCTGCGATTCCTTTTGCCGTGCCATTATCTGCTCATTTAGGTTTAATTTTATTAGCGACTGCGATCTTATCTTGGGGTATGTTTATTTCTTCTTTAACTGATAGTAATATTATTTCAGCTATTTTGACGTTTGCTACTATTCTTTTTTTGTGGATTATCGATATTTTTGCCAATAATATTGATGGCGCGATCGGGGATTTTTTACAACAGTTATCTTTACTGGAAAGTTATAATAATTTAGTTAATGGTATTTGGGAAGTCAATAATATAGTTTTATTATTAAGTTATATCTTTTTAGGGATATTTTTTACAGCTCAATCAATAGAAATTTTACGATATAAAGAATAATCAGTTATCAGTCAACAGTTATCAGTCAACAGTTATTATTGGAAATGGAGACTGTGCATTATCTCTTCTATTTTCTCCTACCTTCTGAGTTGTCATGAAAAAACGAGTTACTCTAACTTTTCCTCGCACTACAGTACCGATTCCGATTACCTATCGTTTGGCGAAGGATTTTAATGTGGCGGCTAATATTATTCGTGCCCAAATTGCTCCAGATAAGGTGGGGAAGTTGGCGGTGGAACTTCAAGGGGATATTGACGCGATCGATGCGGCTCTTGAATGGATGACGAATAGCAATATTGATGTTTCCTCGGCTAATAGTGAGATCGCGATCGATGAAAATCTTTGTGTTGATTGCGGTTTATGTACGGGTGTTTGTCCGACCAAGGCTTTGACGTTAGATCCTAAGAGTTTTCGTCTTAAGTTTATGCGATCGCGCTGCGTGGTCTGTGAACAGTGTGTTTCGACTTGTCCTTTAGATGCAATTTCAACGAATCTTTAATGCGGATAAACGCGATCGCATAATTGAGAAAATTTTTGAAGTTAAGATTGAAAAGATCAAGATGGTAAAAGAGTTAAGAAAAGTTATTGGTTGTAAAGTTGAATAAAATCTCTAAAATACCTAAGTAATTCAGTTAATAACTGATTAACTTCTAAACCAAAAATATGATTAACAATCAATGAGATCCACGCGATGCAAGAGATAAAAAAGAATATTCTTACTCGATCTTTATGAAAAATCAAAGCAATTAAATTAGGGTTTAATAAGAAAATAGCCATAATCAGTAAAGGCATTGCCAAAATTAAAAACCGAAGTAATTTTTTATTTAAATATTTATTTTTCTGTTTACGCCTTTGTCCGCGATAATCCCAATCCTTCTCCTGTTCTATGACTTGTAAAGTGTGTCGATCACATATTCCAGTCACAGATAGGTTGCTATTATTTTGAATATGTTTGATTACTTCAAGAGTTTTCTTTCCGTATATTCCGTCCTCAATTAGAGTTAGTCCGTATTTTTGGTTGAGCTGAGCTTGCAACTGTCTAACATCTTGTCCTACGTCGTTTAAGCAAAGTTCACGAGCTATATTATTCATAGTCATATTATCAAGTCGGTATCTTTATTCCAGTATCGCTAAAGTCGGAAACAAAGTGTGTATCATTTTCGACAAAAATTACTTTTTATGAATAAAAATAAGTAAAAGAGTAACACTATGATGCATACTTGAGGTTAACATAAATGTATTGAATTGAGAGATACTAGACGAATGTCAACGGAAAAAGGCACAACTTTTCGAGCCAGATTATCAGCTAGAGCTAAGAGAAGCATTGAAAAGATTGCTGAACAATATAATTGTACTTATGGAGGCAAAGGAAGTATCAGTGATCTTTTAAATAAAATTGCAGACGGTCATCTGACCGTAAAAAGACCGACAATCTCAGAGAGAAAAATCTCAGGTAATTCCCTAATCAAGTTACAAATTAAAGCTCAAAAAGGTATAAGAGGAACAATATATATAATTTCTAAATCAATAGCAGATTGCCAGGGAAATATATTAGATATTAAAGAAACTCCAATAGAAGGAGATTTTGGCATATTTCATTTGTTAATATCTTTAGAAAAAAATGTTAATTTAGCTAAACTACTTAATAGTCTATTAGAAATTAAAATTGAGAATATTCAAGAATTTAATGATGATTGGATTCTTGAAAATAAGAGAATTAAAAGAAAATTTGAATATTCATCTTTTGAATATTCATCTTTTGAAAAATTTAAACAGCAAAATTTACTTATAGATATAAGATGTATTCTTGGAATAGAAATCAATATACCCAACAAACAAGGTAGTTTATCTGAAATAACAAAAATAATTGCTGATGAAAAAGCTTTGATAGATTCTCTAAGTCAAGATTTTGACAGTCAAAAAGACAACGCGATTGTTAGATTATTTTTATTGCTCAAATTAGAAACAAGAACAGAAACGAAAACAGAAGTTGAAAAAATAACCAAAATTATGAGTGAGATTCGTAAAAAATTTAAAGTTGAACGTCTCAATGCTGAATATTTAATATAGCGACAATTATGAATTGAGTAGCGCTTTTCTCTTAAATTTATGCGCTCGCGAAGAATAGGTGCAAAGCTCTAACTGAATAGTCTCAACTCTCTGGAGCTTTGTAGTTTACGAACAATTGTGTTTCTACTACAACCAATCTCTAAGTAGATTTAAGGGCTACTTTTATGTAATTAGTTACCTAATTTCCGTGAACTGACGGAGGCATTTCCTTCATATTTCAGGGAATAATAAATTAACTACAATGTTACTTCACTAAACTTTTTAGAAACTTTATGTTTTATATATACGAGTAATTATTATGAAAAGATATTGTTACATTATCCTGTCCGCGATCGCTCTCGCATTTTCCGCCACACCATTAGAAGCCAAAGAGAATCCTACTGACATTTCTGCCGAAAATTTCTTTGTTTGTACCACAGAAACCCCAGTTCCTACTTTATATGTATATACTTCAGGAAAAACTTCTTTAACTCCCCTTATAAGTTGGTATCAAGAATACTTACTACCCCAAGATTCTGGAAGTCAAATCTGCGAACAAGTAGCTCAAAAACTACAATATCTATACCAAGAACCAGGAAAAAAATATATCACTACTGAAGAAAATGAAGAGCATACTTTAGTCTGCACAGTAACAGTAGCCAATGAAACTTGTAACTCTAATTATAGTGAACCACTATTTACTGTTAATCCGAACTATGACGCTAAATGCATCTTAGACCACAAAGAACCCTTAGAATGCGTAACAGTAGGAAGAGCCAGAGGTGTTTTTAGTGTCCCCGACTCTCCCTACAAACCTATTTGGTGGCTATGGTAGACCAAACAATAAGATATTTTTAGCTTGTAGCTTGAGCTGGATTTTGAGATGCTGATATTTTATTCTTACCAGAAGATGAGCTATTAATCGCTTTCGCTTCCTCAGTTGGCACGAACTCAATATTATTCAATAATGTAGTCACAAAAGCAAATAATAAGAAAGGCAAAGATAAGACCAAAACAATTCCAACTGTTGCTAAAGCATAAATCTGACGGGTGCTACTCCATAAAGCAAGAGTTGTTGCCAGACTCACAAAAATTACAATTAACCATATAATAATCTGTAGGTAAATATCCCCAAATGTCAGGGTACAAATCATCTTATATTTGGTTATTCCTTTATCCATAATATGCAGACCTCAAATAAATATTTCGTTATATACTTAGAGTATAAGAAATCTTCGAAGAAGGAATAATTTTTCAAAATTTTTCTGACACTTGCAATATTTATTTACAAAAATATAGTTTAGGCAACAATGATTGACCTAATTTGATTAATTGGAAACAGAAGTTGATTTTTTGAGAGTGGCTAACATTTGACCTAAAAAAGGCAATCCAATGATAGCTGGAAGAAAATAACGAGAAGTGCAAAGTAATCCTAAAGCAGCGCCAACTACTTCATTAAAATAAGGTTTATAGAACAGAATTAAAGCCGCATCCCGAGTCCCAACTCCAGCAAAAGTTAAAGGCAGTAAACCAGCCAAAATTGAGAGTGGAGAAAGAGCTAGACTAACGAGAAATGGAGTCCAAGCTTTAAGCGCAATAATAAATAACCAAATTTGTAGTAAATGTAAAAACCAAATAAAGACAGAAGTAATTGAAATCAGCAAAAGCTGTTTTTTATCAGTCCAAAAATAGCTTTGCATCTGCGACCAAGAATCTTGCATACTTTGTAGTTTCTTTCCAATACTTTTGGGGGCTATTTTTATTGTTGTATTGAAAAATAAATTAGCAACTTGGCGATTACCCAAGAGAAATATTCCTAAAATAAATCCGACCGTAATGCCAAAAGTCATAGTAATAAAAAATGAATCTTTTGTGGGATAAAGTAGTAAGCCAAAGATACACCATAATAAAAGCGAAAGCATATCAGAGGCTTTTTCAAAAATGACAATAGCTAAAGATAAACTTCCACTAAGATTGTCTCGCTCCTTCATAAAATAAGCTTTGGCAATATCACCCATTTTTGAAGGTAAAACCATATTAAGAACACTAGCGCCCAAAATTAATCTATTAGCTTCGATAAAACCTAGTTTTGTTCCTTGAGGCATTAATTGTTGTAAGCGCCAAGAAGTAAATAAGGTAATAGGAATCACCATGCCTAAGCTAACAATCATCCATAGCGGATCACAGTTTTGGAAAACTTCTAGTAGCTTTTTTAGCTCTATTTGAGAATATAAAATTAGTAAAATAGCAACACTAACAATAATGGAAATAAATCTTTTTAGGTTCATAAAGTTACAAAGGAGAAACAGGAACTGCTCAACAACAAAGTTGATGCTATCGTGAAAAGCATGACAGCTAAGAAATAATAATATGGCTCCTAAATCAAAAAAAGATCGAGTTGCTTACAGAGAATTTGGCAATGGTAGTAATGATGAAGCTTTTGCCAGAGGAACTCCCGATTTACCGCCACAACAACAAAATATTAGAATACAAGCTACACGTTCTGGCCGTAAAGGCAAAACTGTTACGGTACTCACCGGTTTTCAACATAATGCAAAAACCCTAGCTAAATTACTTAAAACACTCAAAGCCCAATGTGGTAGTGGCGGAACAGTTAAGGATAATAATCTAGAGATTCAGGGTGAGCACAAAGAAAAGTTATTACAAATATTAACCAAGTTAGGTTACAAAGCCAAAATTAGTGGTGGATGATTAGAGAATAAGCTTCCTTAGAACTAGCTTTCCTCCTCTAGCTCGAAGTGTTTTTTGACCTATGAGCCAGAGGAGGAAAAACTAAGATCTTCCAAGTCGATGCGGTTTAACTTATTATGCGGTTGCCAACAATCCACTATGTCTTAATAATGGTTCGGTTTGGGGTTCTCTGCCACGGAATTTCTTGAAGACTTCCATAGGATGCAAACTGCCACCCAAGGAAAGAACGGTCTCACGATATTTTTTCCCCACAGTGGCAACAGCTGTTTCATTATCTAAACCAGCTTCTTCAAAAGCAGCAAAAGCATCGGCACTGAGAACTTCTGCCCATTTATAACTGTAGTAACCAGCAGCATATCCCCCAGAGAAAATATGTCCGAAAGCACAGAGGAAATTGTCTTCTGGCAAGGGTTTAAGAACAGTAGTAGTTTCGGCGATTTTATGACGAACATCACTAGGAGTTTCGCCGCCGCCTGGTTGATAGTTGTGATGTAAGGCAATATCTACCATGCCGAAATGAAGCTGACGCAACATCCCTGAGCCACTCATGTAGTTTTTGGCCGCTAGGAGTTTTTGATAATATTCTTCCGGTAAAGTTTCGCCGGTTTCATAATGTTTTGCCATGCCGAAGAGGGTCGGGCGATCGTAGCACCAGTTCTCCATAAACTGACTGGGCAATTCCACCGCATCCCATTCCACATTATTAATTCCTGCTGCGCCCACATAATCGATGGTGGTGAGCATATGTTGTAAACCATGACCAAATTCGTGGAAGAGAGTAGTTACTTCGCCAAAGGTCATTAGGCTGGGTTTATCTTCTACGGGAGGAGTTTGATTGCAGATTAAATAGGCCACAGGAAGACGAGTTGCGGTTTTGCCTTCGATGGTCATTTTTGCTCTACCGATGCAATCATTCATCCAAGCACCACCACGTTTTTCGGCGGGACGGGAATAGGGGTCGAGATAGAAATACGCGATCGCGTTTCCATCTTTATCATCAATTTGGAAATATCTCACATCTTCATGCCACACAGGTGCTTGTCCATCAGCAGCGGTGATTGTTACACCAAAGATACGTTTTGCTAAACCGAATAAACCTTCTAAAACTTGAGGCAGGGAAAAATAGGGGCGTAATTCTTCTTCTTTAAAGTCAAATTTTGCTTCTTTTTGCTTTTCCGACCAATAGGTTGTATCCCAATGTTTGAGGTCTTTTACGCCAGCAAAGGCTTTTAATTCGGCAAATTCTTTTTGCGCTGCATCGTAGCTGACAACTCGTAATTCTTCAGAGAGTTTATCAACTGCTGCGACATTAGGAGCCATTTTACGGGCTAGACTGAGTTCAGCAAAGGTATCAAAACCGAGAATATTAGCTTTTTCTTTTCTTAATTCTAAGATGCGATCGATATTGGGATTATTATCTAGTTCGCCACTAGAAGCGCGGGAGAGAAAGGCTTTATAAAGTTTTTCCCGTAGTTTGCTACTTGTAGCATATTTCATGAAGGGAATATAGCTAGGATAATCTAGAGTAACTACCCAAGGGCCGTCTTCTGGAGTGGCAACTTCTTCCCCTTCTGCTTTGGCAGTTTGCGCCATTAAACCTAGGGCGCTATCGGGTAAACCTTCGACATCTTTTTTATCGGTAAGTTTTAGTTTAAAAGCTTTGGTAGCATCGAGAACATTATTAGAAAATTTAGTGGATAATTCTGCGAGTTCTAATTGGATTTGGTTAAATTTCTCTTTAGTTTCACCTTCTAGTCCGACCCCAGATAGTTCAAAATCTCTGAGGGAGGATTCGATAATACGTTGTTGTGCTGGCTCAAATTTATCCCAGTGGTCACTATTGCGTAATCCTTTAAAAGCTTCGTAGAGAGCTTTGCTTTGGGAAAGTTTATTGTAGAATTTGACGATCGCAGGTTGCATGTTTTCATAGGCTTCTCTGAGTTCGGGGCTATTTTTTACGCCCATGAGATGTCCCACAATGCCCCAGCTCCAGCCGAGTTTTTCTTCCATTGCGGTGAGGGGTTCAACTAAGCCTGACCAGGTTGGGGTTACATTGGCTTCGAGGTTGGTTAGATCTGTTTCTAATTGTTTGAGTATTTCTGTTATGGCAGGGACTACATGGGATGGTTCAATTTTGTCGAAGGGTGGTAAACCTTTGCCAATTAATAAGGGATTTTTTGTAATGGTTGCGTTAGTCATATAGATATTGTCCTTTCTGTATCTTTAGACTGTAACGCTTTATTAAGTCATAGTGTAGGTTTGAGTGGGTTGGGATAACCGAAATTATGTTTTTGCCTCACGTTTATCTAGCTCTATTTAGCGTGAATCTTACCAGTTAAGATTTTGTGCTCGCCATAAAGTACTATTTTCAGTAGATCACAAAATTTTCTAGAAGATTTATAGAATGCGGTTTTCAGCCGATATTACCTATGACTACAAACTAGAGTGGATAAGCTTTTCAAGCGATATAGCTTCTAATTAGCGATCGCGAACTGGAAATCAATAAACTGATCGCGTCGGCTGAAACCCTCATTGTTTCGTGACTTTGTGATCTACTGATTTTTATATCGCGACCACTTTGCGATGTGATCGCACTGTATTCTGAAGATTAATCCGTATTATTTATGACACTTCAAGTAATTCTTGGTTAGTGTAATTTAAGATCACGCAGTACATTACTTTCGGCGAGTCGCGAGGTTAATATTAACGCTCTCTCATTCTTGCTTGCCAATAATTGTCTTTCCTTAAATAATAAACTTAGCCATTCATTGTGTAATCATGACAGAGGAAGAGAGAGCACAATCATCTCCCCCAGATAACACACCCCAGCTCGGTAGTTCTTCACTTCCAGATGCTAGTAATGAAGCACTCTCAAATTCTACAGATTCGGAAAGTTACGTTATCCAGCAAACCAGTGACAAGATATCTCAAACCAATTCCCCATACTCTATTGCGCCTCCCCTTAATTCGCAGAAACGGAATAAAATCTCAGAAGCGGAGGAAAGAGCCATACTGAGAAAGATGGAGCGAGACGAAAAAATAAGTTCTTATGATGATTGGATTAAGTTTATTACCCTCAAATCATTAGGAATTAGTTCATTAATAATTGGAGGATTAGAAATTACTTTTCCGACTCTCTTGACTATCTCTCTTTCTCCCCCGTTTACTCCCATTACATTAGTGGGAATTGGTTTAGCTATACTTACTGGAAAAGAATCTATTAACCTCGCCAAAACTGTCATTGATGCTTTATCTAAATATGATAAGTAGAATAATGATGAATCTTACAAATAGTGATTACATTCTTGTTTTTTTAGGGTTGTTATCTCTCTTAGTTTTTCTCAGTTTGATAATCTTAAAAAGATACGCAACAACATCATTCGTTGCTAACAAACTGAATTTAGACAAGTATAAAATTCATCGAATAAGTCGTTTCTGCTTAGGTATTTTTACTTTTTGCCTGATGGTTTTGATGGGGAATAAATTATTTCAAACTAGCGATACTCTCTACTTATTAATATATTCCTTTACTGCTATAACTAGTCTACAGATTTTTTGGTGGAATTTAACTTATAATAGCCAAAAAGACCCTTCTTCTCCTCTATTTTTTAAATTAAAATTGCCTGATCAGGCACAAAAAATAAAGTATAGAAAACAACTATTAGCTAGACTGCAAAGTGATATTGCGATTCGAAGAAAGAATTCTTTGCATAATCTAATCAAAATAGATTTGGTGATGGAAGAACAGCGTCATCAAGTTGGGGGTAAAAAGATGCAATTGGTGTCACAAGATCAAGAAATCAATCCACTTGATCTACTTTACAAAATTGGCCCTGCAGAAACCACTTCAATCAACGCAGGCCAACAGATTATTGAACTATTTGATCGCGATGATATTCAGGGCAAATTATTAATCCTGGGAGAACCAGGAGCGGGGAAAACAACAGAGCTTCTGAGATTAGCTCAAGATTTGATAGACAGAGCTATTGTGAATGAAACTTCCCCAATACCAATGATTTTTGAGCTAAGTAGTTGGAAAAATAACCAAACAATTCGTGATTGGTTAATAGAAAAATTATGTGATATCTATAAAGGAATCCCAAATGAACTTGCAGCACAATGGCTAGATAATCAGCAACTTATTCCTTTGCTTGATGGTTTAGACGAATTAGGATTAGAAAAACAGAATCAATGTACTATTGCTATTAATCAATTTTTAGATCGTACCTTTCAATCTGGCTTGGTGGTATGCTCTCGGCGAGAAGAATATGAACGAGCTGAAACCAAGCTTGAGAAGCTAAATGGGGCTATTTATCTAGAATATTTATCAGACGAACAGATTCAGCAATACCTCCAAAGTTTAAACCGTTCTTATCTCTGGAATGAAAGTATCAGAAATGAGTCCGAATTATTGGAATTAGTTCGTAAACCATTATTTCTAACAATGTTAGTGGTTGCTTACCAGGGAAGAGCGATCAGAAACTCCTCGGAACTATTTGAAGCTTATATCGAACAACAACTTAATAATCCTAATAATCAAGGCATATATCCACCTGGGAAAAGTCCGACTAAAAAACAAACTTTGCACTATTTAGTTTGGTTGGCAAGGAAAATGGAAGCTGAAAGAGAAACTGAATTTTTAATTGAAGGAATGCAGACTACCTGGCTAGAGTCAACTAAACAAAAAAATGTTTACAGAATAATTTTTAGATTAATTTCCAGTCTGATTGGGAACCCAAATAAGATTCAATCCGTAGAGAAATTAAACTTTTCTTTCAGCAAATATAAGGATAATTTAATTTTTAGTTTGATTGGAGGGCTGATTTTTGGTCTGATTGGAGGGCTAAGAAGGGGACTGATTTTTGGTTTGATCGGGGGGCTGATTTTTGAATTGAGTGCAGGTTTTAGCGGTTCAGAAAGAGAATATAAAAATTTTCCCAATCAAGGAATTTGGAATTCTTTGAAAAATGGGTTTAATCTCGGAATGATTGGATTATTGATTGGAGGACTTAGTTTTGCACTAATTGGAAGATTAAATGAAGGATTTAGTGTTGTACTGATTTTGGCGTTGATTTTCGGTCTTAGAGGAGGGCTTTTAACTGTTATTCAGCATTTTACTTTACGTCTTCATCTTTACCAAAATGGTTATATACCGTGGAACTACGCTAAGTTTCTCGATTATGCTGCCAAGCACAGATTTATTCAACGAGTAGGTGGTCGCTATCGGTTTATGCATGACTTACTACAGAAAAGTTTCGCTCATATGAAATTAAACCGATAAAAGATATTTTTTAATTTTGATTAAACAATTTTAGAAGAGAACTTGCTTGGCATATTTCAATAAATATAGTACTTTAAGCTTTTTAACGACTTGTTTTGCAGTTAGCCTTCAGGTGCGAGATGACATTAATTACTTCCTCATCAATTACTTCCTCATCAAACTAATTCAATTTGTTCAGATGAAGAATTGTTGGAATATAAATTACCAGGAATTGGTTCTAACCGACATTTCGCACCTTTGAGATTGGATTTTATAGTTTGTTTTAAGAGTCTATAATCAGATTCTATTCGTGTTTTTTCCTGTTTACAGCGATCGCAAACTAGAAAGAAATCAGATTAAAGTATATTGCTACTTGAAATTTTACAGATTCAAAGAATTACAGATTAATTTAATGCCCAACTAAAGAAGTATCCAAGATAGTCTGTTTTGACATAAATCTTACTGTATAAGGATTTCAAAAACATCATAAATTCAAATTGACCTGCGAAATGTCGGTTCTAACATTAGCTTAATAGCATCCTCTAAATTGCTTATCGCTTGTTGCTTAGTATCTCCACAAGAAGAAATAAAATTAAGCTCTGGACAAGTCGCAGAATAAGCTTGAGCTAATTCGTCGCGTTCAATCACTACTCGAATATTCATTAGTTTTGAGACCTGTATCCATGAGAAATAACACTTAATCATTTTAGCGTGACAGATTAGGTGATGTGATTAGGTAAGTTGCAGCAGGTGCGATCGCGCTACATTATCATAAAATATTTGATGCTTTATCTATTTGCGATCGCCTAAATATTATTCTCTAAAAGGCGATCGCATAAACTATCCTAAAATATTTTTTTTCTCACGTTATAGTTCATAATTTTATCTTGTTCTATAACAGTTTCTCAATTATTACAATCTATCAACTTTAATTTGTAATCAAAAGTTCGCTTAATTGTCCTCTTTTAGATGCCTTTGAATTAATACTCCTTCGTGCAAAAACTCTATTGATTTGATAACTTTCATACAAATTATCAAAAAAATCATCTTCAGGATTTTCCCCTTTAACATCTGAATTACTCAACATCCATTTAGCATTCAATAAATCTAAGCGATCGCAAAAATTCTTCAGCCTGATTTGTTCCTCATCGTTAAAACTACCCTTGGCATAGGAATTAAAATTTGAAGTATTACTTAATGGCTTATAGGGCGGATCGAAGTAAAAAAAACTATTATCCGTCGCATAATCTAGAGTCTTTTCAAAATCACCATGCAATATTTCAACATTTATTAAAGCTTTGCTAACTGCCATTAGATTATCGCGATCGCAAATCATGGGCTTTCTATAACTGCC
>JBCCYD010000023.1:0-26978 GCA_039190385.1 Cyanobacteria bacterium P01_F01_bin.143
ACTACAACGAAAGAATTTTATAACTTGCTCTAAAAGTCATAGTAATGTAATTTACTTAAGTAAAATCACTTAAGTGCTCATCTTCACCAAATCTTCATAACTTAGAATTAATATCGATACACTTATCGCGATCGCAAGCCATAAAAGAAAACAATAGCGGGTTAACCTCAAAGCTTGTTGGATAATCTCAGGAGTTATTTCGCGATCGCGATTCCCCAATAGAGGCTTTTCTCTCACTACGCCCCCATAGGTATTCACTCCTCCTAACTGCACCCCCAAAATGGCGGCATAAACCGCTTCACTCCAACCAGAATTCGGACTGGGATCGAGGACTCCATCCCGACGACAGATCGCTAAAACTTGATGAGGTTTACCGGAAAATAAAGCTAAAGTTAACACCGTCAACCGACAAGGCAGCCAAGTTAAGCGATCCTCTAATTGAGCACTAAACCAACCCAAATCCCGATAAGGCTCTTTTCGATAACCAATCATCGAATCTAAGGTACTCGCCGCTTTATAGCCCAGGGCCAGAGGAACAGCACCCAAACCAGGAATAAAAGACCCCACAATTGCATAAAACAGCGGCGCAGTGACCCCATCCACGGCATTTTCCCCAACTGTTTCCAAAACTGCCCGCAATATTTCCCCTTGATCAAGTTGCTCCGTATCTCTTCCCACATACATACTCAATTGGGAACGAGCCATGGCAATATCAGATGAAAGTAAAGGCTCTAGCACTTCCTCTACGGCTACTCGTAAACTTTTTCCGGCAAAGCAACTAGCCAACAACAATATTTGCGAAACTATACCCAGCCCAAAATTTATCTCAGTTGTAATTTGGATAATCAACCAACCAACAGTAGCACTACCAAAAATTAAACCTAAACCGAGTATTATCCCCGCGATACGACGGAGTAAATTACTAGAGATGAATCTCAATACTAACTGAGTACAATTCTGGATGATCCAACCCATCACCTGTACTGGATGAATCCAAGATCTCGGATCACCAATGATATAATCCCATATTGCTGCCAAGACTAAAACGGACCCAGAAGAACTGTCTAATAATAAAGATATAGTCAATAGTTTAAAACTAAATAATGAACAAAAAAAAGCATTTTGCTATCGCTTATGCCATAGAAAAATACTATATATCATCAGAAATTGTTAATTGTTACTTATTATTTAAATTTTATCTTCTGCCTTAGTCTTATAAAGTAATAGATATCATCAATTAAATCTCTTAAACAATAAAATTATTTTCTTCACTTTGAGCTGCTTGCCAACTACGAGCATCATAGTAAAGATCAGCTAGACTAATACTGTATAATACCTCTTTTAACTTTTTATGTAATCGCTTCCAAAGACTAAAAGTTACCCAATCTTCTGCCATATTTGTATCAGAACTATACTTAGCTAATGGTTCAATAGTTTCTCCTACAGCTTCAAGAATTTGACCCAAAGAAATCAGTTCGGGTCTATTTGCTAACTGATATCCTCCTTTAGCACCTCTAACAGATCGGACTATTCCTGCCCGCCTCATTTCCATCAATAATTTCTCCAAATAAGCTGCGGGTATATCTTGTCGATCCGCGATCGTATTAACAGATGTAGGCCCATATCCTGGTTGTAGACTAAGATCTAACAAAGCTTTGACACTATAATGACTGCGAGTTGTTAACTTCATTTTATAGTTTTGAAGATATCAAACATAGGTAAACTATAGCTTATCTTTTCCAACTCAGATTTAATTAGATTCATTTAATATTCTTGTTATTTGACCAGATTAAAATATTCTCAATTATCCTCAGATAAGTATAATATAATTTTTAATACAAAAAGCAATGCAATGGTATATTATTATCTTTGATAAGTATTGCTACCTTGCAAGCCTGCTAAATGTAACAAAATTATTAGTTGTAGTTTAAGTTAGTGACAACAATGAATCAACCAGAACCTTTATTTGGACAAGAGTTAGTAGAGAAAGTTAAAAAACTAGGCAACCTCTCTAAAGAAGAAAAAGCAAGAGAATGTGGCTATTACACTGTGACAAAAAACGGTGTAGAAAGAGTTAATATGATGAAATTTCTCAATGCATTAATAGATGCTGAAGGGATCGAGTTAGATAGTACCTCTAATGGTCAAGGTCGTGGAGGTCGTTCTGCTAGTTATCGTATTAGCGTACAGTCTAACCATAACTTGCTTATTGGTTCTGCCTATACGAAAAAAATGGGTCTTAAGCCAGGAGATGAGTTTGAAATAACCCTGGGAAGAAAACATATTCATCTTAAACAAATTGGTGGTGAAGAAGACGACGAGTAAGCAATTTGTAGATTTTTTAGTATTCCACAATCATCAAACTTATTCCTGCTTCTCTGAACAAAATTTCCAACAGACTTACCAAAAATTAAGACGTTGCTCAGTAATCATCACCAAGCAACGTCTTAATTTGTTTTTCCCCTAAAAGTAATTATCTAATAGCTGGCATGCTAAATATCATCAAAAATAGTAGCCAACTCAGCTGTTTCCTGAATACCGTTAGGACCATATATTAAGTCACGACCAAAAGGTGTTAGTTCGTCAAAGGAATCTGCCTCCCAATGAGTACCAATTGCCCATTCTTTATCTTCCCAAGCCCAAGGATAATAGCCAACACCATGTTCTACCGCTTCAGCCATAATGACATCTTCCCGAACATCGCCACAGGGATCATGAGTAGGCCCAAACTCACCAACTACCATTGGTAAGCCTTGTCCAGTAATCGCATCAAAAGCTGCTCTGATTTGGTTAGGATCCGCTCCTTCTCCACAATAAAAATGAACACTAAAGACTACATTTTGCTGAGGATCATGCTCATAGATTTCCCTGCCATATTCTTCGATTAAAGTATAGTCTTTCCCATAGTGAAAAGGATCAATGACGATTGTATTGTCGATCCCAGCATTTCTAATCCGAGTAATCGCCTCTTTATAGACTTGAGGAAACTGTGCTCTATTCCCTCCTTGAGAAAGGTGATAGTCACCAAACTCGTTAGCAATATTGATCATGAGAGACTCTTCGTATTTCTCCCACATGTCAGCTCTATCAGTCCACCATTTGACCCCTCGGTTTAATAAGTCGTTAGTATCAGTTCTTCCTGTAAAGTCATGGATTTCCACCATTGGAACCATTTTATTATTGATTGTTTCTTGAATAATGCTATCGAGAAGAGAATTACTAGTGGGACCTCCATTAAAGTCAATTCTCCAGACAATTCTATTTGCGTTAAATCCAAAGTCGGCGATATTATCGAGAGCATCAAGAGCAGGTGTCGCCCCCGATGGAGTATCATACCAAACATGTCTATTATTGACTCCACGAGCTATAAATTCATTACCATTGGCATCGTAGATTTTTCCATTAAGGGTAAAGAATCCGGTGGATTGATTATAACTAGGTCGATCTACTTCACCAGTAGAAGAAGGATCTGGTTGGGGATTTGGCTGTGGCTCTTCGACTCCAGAATTTGCACCATTCAAGCTAATATATTCAAATTCAGGGGTTACATCTTCAGTATTAAAGCCAAAAGAATGCTGTTCTCCAGGAGCTAGATCTTCATTATTAGCAAAGTTGAGTACATATTCATAAGCACCGTCTTGAAAAGTTTCACTAATAATCTGGGCTCCCCAAATATCCGTGGAGTTTTCTCTAATTTGAAAATCAGATTTAAACTTAAATTCGGCATCAGGTATCTCTTCATCTCCTGTATTCTCTATATCGAGAATAACAGTAGCCCCAGAATTACCAGACCAAGGATTGACTTGGATATCAACATTAAATTCATAGTTTGGATCAACTGGATCAACTGGATCAACTGGGTCAACTGGATCAATTGGATCAACTGGATCAATTGGATCAACTGGGTCAATTGGGTCAACAGAAGTTTCCCCATTCAAACTAATGTCCTCCAATTCAAAGTCATAATCTTCGGTATTAAAACCAAAAGAATGCTGTTCTCCAGGAGCTAAATCTTCATTATTAGCAAAATTCAGTACATATTCATATTTGCCATCTTGAAGCGTTTCGCTAACAATTGCCGCTTCCCAAATATCACCGCTTAATTCTCTAATTGGGGAGTCAGACTGGAATGTAAACTCTACATCAGATATCTCTTCATCTCCTGTATTAGTAACTTCTACAAGAACAGTTGAACCAGAATTGCCCCCCCAAGGATTAACTTGAATATCAACATCAAATTCGGAACCAGAATCTATAGGAGGAACAGGGTCTTCATCTTCAGGAGGTTCAGGATCTTCTGGAACATTAAAGATAATATTATTAAGATCAGGAACTTCTCCTCCAGACCAACTAGCATTAAAAGTAATAAAAATAGATTCCTGGGGATCTAAAACTGCATTGTACGATAAGGGAGCAATTGTGTAACGATATGTCCCATCAGACAGTAATTCTTCACTAATTATTTCTGCTCCTAATATTTCATACTCGCCATCTTGCTGATTAATAGCATATTCTGCGTCAAATACTACTTCCCATGAATTAACAAGATCTCCTTCATTTTTGACTTGTAATGTACCGGTAAATCCGTTATCCCAGATTCTAGTGTTGAATATAGATACTATGTTATTCGTCATTATTTTTACTTTTGCTTACAAATAAAACTATTGGTGAACAAATATGTCTGCTTAAAAATATTTGTTGTATGTTTGTCTTCTGTAACATTTATAATTTCTTTTTTGTTATTGGTCTTCCGAAAAAATCCTGAGTATTACATAATATTTTTTTGAGAATACTTAGTATTTAAAACTACATAAATTACGATCAATGATGTTGATCACCATGAGTAATCTTAGTGATCACAACCTAGATAATTGCATCACGAACTCTTTGTGATATTGATCTCAAAGAACAAGAGATCTCGAAATATTAAATGCAAAAAAAATCAGAAATTTATCTAAAATTAAATTTAAAAAATCAAAAAAAACTTTTCTATTTTAGGAAATACTTGGTACTTCATCAGTGCTTTTTGCTCAATCAGTTCTGAGATCGCGTTTTCGGGAAAACATTACCCCAAATTGATACTACTTTTTGCAATTAACAGCAAAACAACAACAAAAAAATTTTAAGAAGGGATAAAATTGCGAGATTTACTAAGTCATGAATACCTAATGGTATCGATTTGTTATCAAGATAGAATATAGTCCCGGCAATAGTACTTAAACCTTATTTGCCCGAATCTCGTATCTTATGACTTATTTCCTGGTTTAAGATAAAGATTATTGTTGTTTGCCTATCAAATTAATCTCTTGTAGTATGGTCAGCTTAAATCCTAGTTCGAGCTTTAGTTTAAAAATTCAGATTGAAATTCCTAATCGCCCTGGTACCTTAGCTTCAGTCATGAGTGCGATCGCGTCTAAAGGTGGTAGTTTAGGCGATATTTCTCTACTACAAAGTAATCATAAATACACTCAGCGCGAACTTACAGTCGATGCTTCCAGTAATGAAAATGCTGAAGAGATTATCACAGCTCTGGAAAGCTTGCCCAAAGTTAAGGTCATTAATCATAGCGATCGCACTTTTGCCATTCATGAAAAGGGCAAAATCCGCATTGAGAGTAAACTACCTCTCAAATCCCAATCCGATCTTGCTATGGCCTATACTCCTGGAGTAGGAAGAATCTGTAAAGCGATCGCGTCTGACCCTGAACAGGTTTTTGCTTTGACCATTAAGAGCAACACAATAGCTGTGATTACCGATGGTAGTGCCGTTTTAGGACTTGGCAATTTAGGCCCAGAAGCAGCACTTCCGGTTATGGAAGGCAAAGCATTATTATTTAAGGAGTTCGCTGGCCTCGATGCCTTTCCCATTTGCCTAGATACCCAAGATACGGAAAAAATTATTGAGACCATTAAAAATATTGCACCGGTTTTTGGCGGCATTAATATTGAGGATATTGCTGCACCGCGTTGTTTCGAAATTGAAAAAAGACTTAAAGAGGAGCTGAATATTCCTGTATTCCATGATGATCAACATGGTACAGCGATCGTGGTTTTAGCAGCTCTCTATAATGCCCTGAAATTAGTCGGCAAAGAATTATCAGAGATCAAAATTGTCATTAATGGTGCGGGGGCAGCGGGAATTGCAGTTGCTCGGCTATTAAAAAAAGCAGGAGCCGAAATGATTACGCTGTGCGACTCCAAAGGGATTGTGTCTCAAAATCGCCAGGATCTCAATACTCAAAAACAAGAATTTGCTGTAACTAAAGCTGGTAATTTAGCGAATGCTTTAGATGGTGCGGATGTTTTCCTCGGACTTAGTGCTCCAGGGGTCGTTAACCCAGAAATGGTCTACTCTATGACCAGAGATGCAATTATTTTTGCCATGGCCAATCCGATTCCTGAGATTCAGCCAGAGTTAATTTATGATGATGTGGCAGTCATGGCAACAGGGCGCAGTGATTATCCCAATCAAATAAATAATGTGTTAGCTTTTCCGGGAATATTCCGTGGTGCCCTAGATTGCCGAGCAACAGAAATTACGATTAGTATGTACCTGGAAGCGGCCAAAGCGATCGCAGCGTTAGTTGAGGATCAAGATTTGGATCGAGAACATATTATTCCTTCTGTATTCGATCCGAGGGTTTCTAAAGCTGTAGCCAATTCAGTTATCAGTTATCAGTTATCAGTTAACAGTTAGTACAAAAATGTTTGATGAAATTACAGATATTCCCGAAGCGACTAGAGAAACTGTAGCGCCTAAAAGTTCCAACTCTTTTTCCTTTCTCTGGTTAGGGATCGGTGGAGTTGTCTTGGGCGCGATCGCGATCGCTGTTCTGCTCCCAAATTTGATTCGTCCTAGTAATAAACTAGCTGAGCCGATCACAGAGGAAGTTATTACACCAGAGACTGTTGAGAAAACAGAATCAGAGGCCAATTCAGTAGCGATCGCAGAAACTGAGGTGGAAGAAGTAGAGACAGTAGATAATATCTTGGGGCATTTACCCTATGATCAGGTTGCCGAATCAGCATTAGTACCAGTTACGGCTGATGGTAGAGTTAGCTTGCATAAAGCAGCCGCCACGAAATTCAAGCAAATGCAAGCCGCAGCAAGAAATCAAGGGGTGCTCTTGACTGCGATCTCAGGATTTCGGACAGTAGATGCTCAAGACTATTTATTTTTTAAGGTGAAAGAACAAAGAGTTCAAGATGCCAGTAAAAGAGCAGAAGTTAGTGCGCCTCCTGGCTATAGTGAACATCATACGGGGTATGCGATCGACATTGGTGACGGCAAAGTGCCCGCCGTCGATGTTGAGCCTGGTTTTGAGAATACAGCGGCTTTTCGTTGGCTAGAGGAAAATGCAGCTCGTTATAGTTTTGAATTGTCTTTTCCTCGGGATAATCCCCAAGGAATCAGTTATGAACCTTGGCATTGGCGGTTTGTTGGCGATCGCGAAAGTCTAGAAACTTTTTATAAGGCTCGTAATCTAGAAATTAAAAAAGCTAACTAAAGCGACTTTTTTTGATTAAATCATTGGGGCTGAGATCGGAGACAAAATCACGAAAAGCTTTTCTCTCGGCGTCATCGGCATCTTGATCGACAGGAATCGAAGCATCAGCGACAACTTCTTCTAGTACCCAGATTGGGCTACCTGTACGGAGAGCGATCGAAATAGCATCACTAGGACGACAATCAATTTCTTTTTTAACCTCACCTTGAGACATGGCAAGAATAGCATAGAAAGTATTATCTTTGAGAGCATGAATGATAATTTTATCGACTTTCATGCCCCAAATATCAAAGATATTCGCCATCAGATCATGAGTTAGAGGGCGAGGAGTTTGTTGTCCTTCTAACACGCTAATAATTGCCCTTGCTTGATCTTGCCCGATAAAAATTGGTAATGCCCTACGCTCAGAACTATCTTTAAGTAAAACGATGGGACTTCTAGTAACTGCGTCTAAGGCAATGCCGGCAACTCTCATTTCAATCATACGTTTAGCCCCTCAAGTAATTTTGGCGATAATTTACAAGATTTAGCAAAATAGACAGAAAAAACTTTAGTATCTATCTATAGATTTTAACTAGGTTTGATTCCCTTTTTGATTCTTCGATAGTAATACTACGAGAATGATTTTACTTTTATTGTAAAGAATTTAACTTGTACTCTCAGTATGCCTTAATTTATGGGCATTGCCGCAATTTATTCAAAAAAACTTATAGTTTATGTTTGGGTCAATTTTACAAATTTAAAGCAAAAAAGTGCAACTTCCGTTGTTTGTACTGAGATTTTGCCAGCTTAAGGAAAATTTCCTCTCTTGTCGAGGGCGATCGCTCTTCCACAGATGATCTCATTTCCCACAGGCGATCGCGTATGAGAAATGCAATCACAATATCAAACACTAGAAATTGCCGAATTCAAAAAGTTTGATTGCACCGCCCAAAATTACTAATATCAAGCCGACTAAAACACTACGATTAGTGAATTCTTGGTTGGCTATTTGTTTGTCTAGTTGCTCAACTTTGGGATCTAATGTCTTGATTTGACCAGATAACTTTTCATCAATTATTTGAAATCGCATTCTTTAGTGTGATCGCTCTTTCAGATAGTAAAATACGGGTTTAATCATTATCAAGTAATTGCTTAAGAGTCATCTCCATAACATCAATTGTTTGACCAGAAACACTAAACAATAAAGCTTCTCGATAAACTCTTCCCGCCACATTATTGAGATAATTTGCTGCTCCACTAGAAGCAATAACTGCCGCTTGAGAACAACGTTGTGCTAAATTTACTGCTTGACTACGTAATTTCAATTTAGATTTATAATCGGCCTCACTAAGATCTAAAATCTCAAAAATCTCTCTTTCACAATTAATAACTTCTTGCTGTAGTAACTGCCAAGATTGTTGAATAAAATCCAATTGTTTTTTCTGATAAACTTTTTGCAAAATATCCAAAGCTGCATGGGCACATCCTAAAGCAAAAAATCCATGATTTATAACATTTTTACGGCTAGTTTGATCAATCGAATCTTGAGGTTTTATATAGAGAACCTGCTCTTTAGATAATAACCAATTATCCAACTTTGCCGTTACCGTATTCGTGGCGGTCATGGCAATTAATTCCAAGGGGTCACTAAATTCAATGCTGCCGAAGGATGATTTAATTTGCTTATCAAAAGGTAAGATGCCATAAAGTTCTTGGCCATCAGATAAAGTAGCACCAATAATAAAATCATCAAAGAAATTCAAACCTGTAATCCAAGGAACTTCTCCTGATATTACATATCCATCCTTAACCTCAACTGCTTTAACCATTGGTTGACCAGGGCGACGCAAATGGGAAAACCCGACTCCTACTAGTTTTTCCCCTGTTTTCATATAGGATAAATATTGCTCTTGCAGTATTTTATTTTTACTAGCAGCCAGCATTGAGGCCGCACTTTGATGCTGAGTTTGGAGAAAGGCCAAAGCTCCAGAATATCTAGCCATGAGAATTTGGAAGCGAGCATAGTCTTGGGCAGAAATACCTGAACCACCAAGAGATTGAGGAACTTTTAAGGCAAGAATTTTGAGTTGGCCAAGATCTTGTAATGCTTGTTTAAGTTGGTGCCAATCGCGATCAATCTTTGCTGCTTGAGATACTATATTTTGTTCTAAATAATTTTGGGTAAGGTTTAAAATATCCATTCAGTATCAATAAAATTTATGAAACTTCAAATCTTAAAACTAGACGAATCAGCGACTGTTCCCAAGTATAGTCATCCAGGAGATGCAGGGTTAGATTTATTTGCGATCGCAGACCAAATTATCGAACCAGGAGAAGCTAAACTAATCCCCACAGGAATCGCGATCGCCTTACCACCAGGCACTGAAGCTCAAATACGACCCAGAAGCGGACTAGCACTCAAACATTCAATCACAGTCTTGAATAGTCCAGGAACTATTGATGCTGGTTATCGAGGCGAAATTGGAGTTATTCTGATCAATCACGGCAAAGAAGCATTCCAAGTGCGATCGCGAATGAAAATAGCGCAAATGGTTATTGCTTCGGTAATTCAGGCAGAAATAGAAACAGTTGAAAATTTGAGTGAAACTTCTAGAGGCACTGGAGGTTTTGGCTCTACAGGAGTTGATTAGGCTCTATTTTGCAATAAATGATTCCTTTAAAGACCAAAAATGCTTAAGATGATAAAGGTAACACAAGTAATAGCTCCTGTCTTCGGAGGCGTTACAAAACGTAACTACCGCTAAAAAAAATTTATAGAATGAATCAAATTACAACTGTGGCTAATCCTAAAACTGTTTCCGACTCCAAAAGATCTTTTTATAATCATTACAATAAGCCTATTAACTCAGTTTATCGTCGAATCGTCGAAGAACTATTAGTAGAAATGCATTTGTTATCAGTGAATGCTGATTTCAAAAGCGATCCGATTTTCTATTTGGGAGTCGTTAGTTGCTTTGAGCGTTTGATGCAAGGATATCAACCAGAGCAGGATAAAGGCGATATTTTCAATGCCCTTTGTCGTTCTGTAGACGGAGATCCCGAATCCTATCGCGCTGAAGCAGGAAAATTACTAGCGATCGCGAAAGAGAAATCTCTCGAAGATTTAATGGCTTGGTTTGCTGAGCCTACTGCGATCGCAGGCAATGAAAATATTGCTGAAATAATCAAATCAATCGCCGCTAATACCAATTTCAAATACAGTCGTCCTTTTGGCATTGGTTTATATACTCTCTTGGAAGAAGCTGATGCTAAATTGCTCGAAGATAGTGATAAGCGCAAAGAAATCTTTGAGAATCTCACCAAAATTCTGCCTTTGCCAGAAGAGAAAATGAAAAAAGATCTTGAGCTATATCGTAGTAATCTCGAAAAAATGGAGCAAGTTCTTAAAGCAATTGAAGATGCCCTCCAAGCTAGCCGTAAACAAAGAGAAAAACGCGCTCAAGAGAAAAAAGAAAGAGAAGCCGCGAAAAAAGCAGCAGCTGAGCAACCTGTTGCAACCAAAGAACCAGTTGATGCTGAGCCAGCAGTGACAGAAAAATCAGGAATAGAACTTGATAAATAATTGATTAATTAAAGTCACAGCATGATATTTAGGGGTTAACGCCCCTTTTTTTGTCAGTACTTCTATAACTATGATCGCTCATAATCAATCCTACTGGCTCACCAAGGCCCATATTCCAGAAAGCTTAATGCCTAAAAATGATTATCCGCAAAAAACTAGAGAAGGATTATGTTTAGTTGATGTCCTGATCAGCGAAGGGAAAATTCAACAAGTTATTCCGGCAAATACAGTTCAAGAGAATGATATTGAGCAAATAGATTTACAGAAGAAAATCATTTTACCTTGCTTTGTTGATCTGCATACTCATTTGGATAAGGGTCATATTTGGGAGCGATCGCCAAACTTAGATGGTACCTTTGATACGGCTTTAAAAACCGCAATTAGTGACAGTCAGCAATATTGGCAAACTGAAGATCTGCTGCGTCGCATGGAATTTAGCCTCAAATCGGCCTATGCTCACGGGACAAAAGCCATCCGTACTCATCTCGATTCTTTTGGCGAGCAAGCAGCTATTAGTTGGTCAGTTTTGCTTGATTTACAACAGAAATGGCAGGAAAAGATTACGCTTCAAGGAGTTAGTTTAGTTAGTCTCGATTATTATCAAACTGAGGCAGGAGTTGCTCTGGCGGATCGGGTTCAAAAATGCGGGGGGATTCTCGGTGGTGTTGCCTATACAAATCCTGGGCTTGAAGAACAATTGGACACAGTTTTTCAATTGGCGAGAGAGAGAAATTTAGACTTAGATTTTCATGCCGATGAGAACGGCGATCGCGACTCGATTTGTCTACAAAAGATTGCCCAAACAGCTATTCGGCATCAATTTACAGGCAATATTACTTGCGGACATTGTTGTAGTTTGGCCGTGCAACCACTTGACGTGAGAAATAAAACTATGAAATTAGTGAAAGAAGCCGCGATCGCTATCGTTAGTTTACCGATGTGTAATCTTTATCTTCAGGATCGTCAAGGTGGCACAACTCCCTATTGGCGGGGAGTAACTAAAGTTCAGGAATTGGCTCAGCAAGATATTCCTGTGGTGTTTGCCAGTGA
Source organism: Cyanobacteria bacterium P01_F01_bin.143 (assembly GCA_039190385.1). Lineage (GTDB taxonomy): Bacteria > Cyanobacteriota > Cyanobacteriia > Cyanobacteriales > Xenococcaceae > Xenococcus. Next base: position 12,123 of record JBCCYD010000023.1, read on the forward strand.
TAATACTCGTGATCCGTTTTTTGGGTTTGGGGATTTGGATATGTTGGAAGTTTGGTCACAGTCTGTGAAAATTGCTCATTTGGATACGCCCTATGGGAAGTGGATTGATAGTGTGACAAAGACGCCTGGTGAGGTGATGCAATCATTTGAGGCGGGAAAGATTGAGCCTGGGTTGCCAGCGGATTTGATTATTTTTAAGGCGCGTTATTTTAGTGAATTGCTTTCAAGGCCGCACCGCGATCGCATTGTGTTACGCAATGGACAGGAAATCGATACTAGTTTACCTGATTATTCAGAATTAGATGATTTGCTAGGAATTGACAATTATTAATCTTCAGCACGATACCAACCTGCTGGAATAACCTCGAAATCCCAGATATCTTTGAAAACATACATGCGTTTGATAATTTCATGTTGTTCTAGAGCGCCTTTATTCCCTTCTCGCCAATCTTTTCGATCAACTGTTCCCATGACTAAATAATCATTTTTACTTAGTTCAGGACTTAAAGCCATAGCCATGTACGCTTCAATTTCCTGTTTCTTCGCAATGATCAGATCACAGTCTATGCAATATTTACATTTTTTATTGAGCAGAAAAAGCTGTCTTGGCTCAACGTGGATTACTAAGGGATATTTTCGTACTTTCGTGGGAATATTACATTTAGGACATTTGGTAAAAGCACAATCGGTATAGGGATTGAGAAAAAACTTATGACGTTTCGGTTGTTTTTTCTTTGAGGATTTTTTTTTCTTTGTCATTAATCTAAATTGGTAATATTATTGGTAAGTGCGATCGCATTGTGTTACGTAATGGGCAGGAAATCGATACTAGTTTACCCGATTATCCAGAATTGAATGATCTGGTTTTGAATTTTTAAGCATTTGGCTAATCCTTATAATGATTTATCCTTTAATGACTTCGCTGTACGGAGAATTTGACCTGCTAGAATTGCCGCACCAAAACCATTGTCGATATTCACCACACCAATTCCAGAAGCACAGGAATTCAGCATTGTTAGCAAAGCAGAAACTCCGCCAAAACTAGCGCCATAGCCCACACTAGTCGGCACAGCAATCACAGGGCAATCAACTAATCCGGCAACTACACTTGGTAAAGCACCTTCCATTCCGGCAATGACAATGAGGACATCTGCTTCGGTCAAATATTGCCAATTGCTCAAAAGTCGATGAATCCCAGCAACACCCACATCCCAAAGACGGGTGACTTGAAAACCTGATAATTCTGCGGTGACCGCTGCTTGTTCGGCAATAGGAATATCGGAGGTGCCAGCAGTGACAATATTGATGAGCCCTGGTTGTTGAGGAATAGTTTTTTTGTCCGCGATCGCGACTATTTTGGCAAGAGGATAGTATTGTAAATGGGGAATTGCTGCTTGTAATTGTTCAGCAATTTCTGGTTCGATTAAGGTTGCCATAATGGAAATTTGTTGTTTTAGTTCCTCATTTTTTCGCTCCATCAACTGAATGATTTTAATAATCTGTTCGGTCGTTTTTCCTGCTCCCCAAATTACTTCTGGAAAGCCATTTCTCAGATTACGATGATGGTCTATTTTGGCAAATTCTTCTAGGGATTCAAACCCAAAATTCCGCAGTTTATCCAAAGCGCGATCGGGACTTAAATTCCCCTCAGCAACTTGATTTAAAAGTCGCTTTAAAATATCTTCTTGACTCATCTTGAAAATTACTAACTGATGACTGATTACTGTTAACTGTTAACTGACCAAGCTGGGTGTTTGAAAATCGCATCGATTACTCGCACGCCTCTTAATTGATTGGACAATGGTAGGTGACCTCTAGGCGCAGTTAGATCCCAGGTAAATTCATTAGGATAACGAGTCCAACTATTGCCTTTTTTCCAGTCAATTTTTTCCCAAAGTTGTCCAAAATCTTTGCCTAGAGCTAACCAAATTTTTCTCTGGACAGAAAAACCAAATTTCCCTTCAGAATGAACTAGCCAGAGCTTATCAATCGTCTGAAAATCCGCGATCGCGATACTGCTAACTTCGGTAAAATAGAGCCATTTTCGCTCCACTGCCGAGGCTCCAGCTAACTCACATAATTTTTGGATGGTTACCAAATCTGCTTGCTGAAAATCTTGTTCTGCTAAAAGTTTTTGAAGAGTGATATAGTCGATATTGGATTCGGAATTTAGCGGAACAATTCCTGTGGGAAAGTTCTGAAGGATAAATTCTTTGGTTTCTGGAGTTCCCTGTTTATAGAGAATCTGATAAGCTTTGCCCATCGGGATTGTCGACATTCCGCGATCGCGACAATTACCCATCCATTCCATTAAAGTCTGATAGCCAGATTCTCCTGTTTCAATCAGCTTAGGAATAAGTTTTAATTGATTTTTTTCTGACTCTGAATTTAACTGGGAACTAAGGCTGCTGATATCTTGCATACAATCGAACGTTACTCTAGTAGCAGGAATGATTTTTCTAAATTTTTTACACTTTACGCAAATACGCCCATAGATCCTATCACGAAGGAAGATGATACGAAGTTGCAATCAAAAACGTAACTTTCAATCAAGTAGATTGGGGACTTAGGAAATTGAGACTTGGGGAAATAAATAGAACAATGAGTGAAAATACCATCAAACTATTAGATGTTGTGGCATTGACAGTTGATCTGCCAGACTATAATTTGTGGCGTGGACAAGTTGGCACTGTTGTTGACTTGTTGGCAAACGGGACAGCATTTGAAGTTGAATTCAGCGATCGCGATGGACGAACTTATGAATCTATGGGTTTAAGTTCGGAGCAAATCATGGTTTTGCATTTTGAGCCAGCATCCCCCAAATTAACTACCGTGTAATTAGCGATCGCAAATAGGGCTTATTCCTGTTACTGTATCTCACCATTTTACGAACCGCTATTGCTCTCGACTAACCAATGCTGTAATCCGTTTTCCTTAACATAAAGATCGACAAAAGTCGGATTAGTAAACCTTTCTAGAATGTTATCACTATTACGCTTTTTGGTAGAAATCTGTAACTCTAGATCTCCACTGATTTTTAAAAAATTGACGACTTGTTGTAATCCTTTCTGTGTACGCAACTGATTATATTCAATTTCGAGAAAGTCTTTGCCTGCACTTGTTAATAATTCTCTAGCATAATTATATTTATTTTTTCTCTTTCTAAGAAATCGTTCAAAAGAATTCAATTTAAACTCAACCTTAGCTTTTTTTATGGTATCTTCTATTCCAGCATGATGTTGTCCCGTTAGATGAGAAATTTCATTTGAAGAATAGCAGGCTAGTATATTATTGCGTTTCAACAATATTATTTTGTAATCTTCTCTTTCAATGACTTGTCTAATTGCAGAATTATATCTATCGTCTAGCATTAGCTTAAATCCTGTATAGTCAACATTAGGATTCAAATCTGCTAAACTTTCCAAAAATTCTAACTGATGTTTAAGTCGATAATCTTCATTCCAAAATTCTTGATTAAGTCGTTTAATTAGTTCAACTTCTTCTCGGTCTAAATTAGGAATTCCGTCTTCTCCAGATTCTATATTCCCTTTACCACGTAACAGAACTCCGTGACACATAATGTTGGGATGAGAATTCAGTGCAGCAACCAGCATGTTTGAGCCAGTACGCTGCATTGCTAATATTACAAATTTTTTCATGTTAACAATCTCTTCGCCATGTAATTTTTCGAGAGTTTGAATCTTTCCTTTGCTATCAAAAGAATAGGTGACTACTCACTGGTTTACTGTATCATCCCAGTAAAATAATACAGCTATTCTTGTCGCTTAGTAGTTTACCATTTAAGTATTAAATAAACAGTCTTTTTATTGTCGCCTAGGTTTTAGTCTTGATAACTTAAACTGATTATTCCCTGATTAAAAACACATTAAAATTATGGTTTTATCCTCATTCCTATCACAGTAATTCTCGGAAATAGAACGAGATCCCTGAAAACGCTAAAATATAATCCATCCAACTATCCCTAGTTTCACCAGACTTCATGCCTAGCAACCTACTAAGAACTCCTCTCTATGATGTCCTCAAAGAGCAAAAAGCTCGCTTTGTTCCCTTTTCTGGCTGGGAAATGCCAGTACAATTTACAGGCTTAAAAAAAGAACATCAAGCTGTCCGCTCCACGGTAGGAATGTTCGATATTTCCCATATGGGCAAATTTACCTTAGTAGGAAAAAATCTAATCGACGAACTACAAACTCTCGTACCCTCCGATTTGTCACGATTAAAAACTGGCCAGGCTCAATATACAGTGCTACTCAACGAGCAAGGCGGAATTATCGACGATATTATCTTCTACGACCAAGGCTCCACCGAGACAGGAGAACAAAAAGGCGTACTAATTGTTAATGCTGGAACCAAAGATAAAGATAAAGATTGGATCTTATCCCACCTCAAAACTAGTACCCTAACAGATTTATCGAGCGATCGCATTTTGATCGCCATCCAAGGCAAAGAAGCAACCAACATCTTACAAACTTTCGTTACTGAAGATCTCTCAGCGATTAAAAAATTTGGACATCAAGAAGTCGCGATCGCGGGAAACCCAGCCTTTGTCGCCCGAACTGGGTACACTGGCGAAGATGGTTTTGAAGTCATGATCGAACCTGAAGCTGGTCAAAAATTATGGCAAGATCTGGTTGCTCAAGGAGTCACTCCCTGTGGTTTAGGTTCTCGCGATACCTTGCGCCTAGAAGCAGCTATGTGTCTTTATGGACAAGATATTAATGAAGAAACCACCCCCCTTGAAGCGGGATTGAGTTGGCTAGTGCATCTTGATAGTAAAGGTGATTTTATTGGGCGATCGGTCCTAGAAGAACAAAAAGCATCAGGCGTTAAACGTCGTTTAGTAGGTCTGGTTATGGAAGGCAAACATATTGCTCGCCATGATTATCCCGTCATTTTTGAACAAGAGAAAGTCGGCATTGTTACCAGTGGAACATCCTCACCTACTTTAGGTAAAGCGATCGCACTGGCCTATGTTCCCAAATCTTTAGGTAAAGTTGGACAAAAATTGGAAGTCGAAATTCGTGGCAAAAACTATCCTGCTACAGTAGTGAAAAAGCCCTTTTATCGTTCAGGTAAATGATTAGTTTCTACTATTATTTTTTACTAGAAGTTAATTTAACTTTTGACTCTTGACTCTTGACTCTTGACTTTTGATTTTCCCACATTTGCTCAAAAGCAGCTTCTAGCGATCGCACAAAACCCACTACATCAAACAAAGGAGGATAAGTCGCCTCTGATTGTAGCTGCGATCGCAACTGCTCACGAATTTGAGCCAATTCGTCTGGATGAGTTGCTAGATGTACAGCTCTTTGTTCATAATCCTCTGAACTATGACAAATAGCCCATTCCAAACCCCCAGCCCGACAAATACTAGCTCCCATCCTTGAAGCATTAGTTTGACCAGGACAAGTAAGCATAGGTAATCCAGTCCAGAGCACTGCCGCCGCAGTCGAGCCAGCATTATAAATAAAAGTATCCAAATAAAGGTCGGCTAAAGCATAACGAGCTAGATATTCATCATGGGGGATTTTCTCGGCAAAAATTAGTCTATCTTCGTCTAAACCTCGTCTTTTCGCTTCCAAACGTAAATTATCCTTGCCACCACCAGAAGCCAACCATAAAACACTATTCGGTACTTGCTCTAGAATTCTGAGCCACAGATCAAACAATTCGGGAGTGATTTTATAGTGAGAATTGAAACAGCAGAAAACGAAAGCATCATCAGGTAAGCCAAACTCCGCTCTGGTCATAACCTTTTCCGAAATTTTTAGGGGAGAAGCGACAAAAGTATGGGGTAGATAGATAATTTCTTCGGTGTAATGCTCGGCCATTTCGTCCGTGATTAAAGTGCGATCGCCAAGATAATATTGCATAAACTCCGCACCCATCGTATCAGGATAGCCCAACCATTGAGCCTGAACTGGGGCAGGTTGCAAGGCCAGAATTGCCGCGCCATGACCAATAGTATAACCAGCCAAATCAATCATGACATGAATGCCATCATCATAGATGCGTTGAGCCGCAGCGATCGTCGAAAGATTTGCCAGATTAACAAAAACATCACAACCCGATCGCACTGCTTGAGTAATCTGATCATCCACATCTACTGTGGAATAGGCATAAATATCAAAGCGATCGAGATCGAAATAGGGAAAGATTTTATGGATTAGCCTGCCTACTGCATGTTCACGAAAGTCAGGAGAAATAAAACCAATCCGTAGTTTTTGCGGTTGATGTTCATCATGCTTAAAAGACAGATGAGTTTTAACTTGATTGCTAATTGTCTGGGCTTGACTTTGGGCGGCCGAGAGATGCATTGGTAAGGATACAGGAAGGGCACTCAGGGCAAAAGTATTAACTCCGGGGAAAGAACCCTGTTGCTGATAACCATCTAGCAATTGTAATAGTTGCGCCAAGTTTTGCTCATAATTGTGCCAATCACAGGAACGTAGTTTGACCATCGCAATATTAAAGTTGAGATAAGTCAAGCTAGGACTAATTTCTAGGGCTTTTTGATAACAATGCAAAGCTTTTTCGAGTTTGTCTTGATACTCAAAAATATTCCCCAGACTAATATAGGCTTCGGTATAATCTGGATCAAGAGCTATTACCTTTTCAAAATGTTCTATTGCCCCACCCAAACGTTTTTGTTCCTTGAAAATATTAGCTAAATTGAAATGAGCTGGGACATAATCAGGATTGAGTTGTAATGCTTTGTAATAGCCATTTTTGGCCTTGTCCCAATTTTCTTCGAGTTGTTCAATGCTCGCTAAATTAGAGATTGCCTGAGCGAAATTGCTATTACACGCGATCGCTTTTTGATAACAAACTTTGGCTTCTGAGATCTTGCCCTGATTTTGCAATAAAGTACCCAAATTATTATAAGCACCCCAACAATCTGGAGCTATTTGAATAGCTTGACGCAGGCATATTTCTGCTTGTTCTAAATTCCCTTCTTTTTTCAGAACCCGACTACGAGCCAATAAAGCTTGGGGAGAGTTGGGGGAGTTATTTTTAAACACTAACGTTTTTCTACTTTCTTGGATCTCCAATTTTTGAGGCAAATTTTCTTGTGAGGAGGAGATTCCTTCAAGTTGAATATTAGACGAGCTGGCAGTAGACAATATCTGTATTTTGCCTTGATTACCAACAAAGGCATAAAACATTTCGATATCAGGATTAATAAAGGAAATGGCTGTAGAAATATTACTGACTCCGTGGAGCATAAAGTCACATTTTGCCAGAATTAAAGCATCAATCAACACTTCTCTCCCTAAAGAAGAACCACTGTTTTTAGCTTGCCAGTGCATCTCCCGAGATTCTGATATTGAAGCTCTGGTAATATCTTGACGACAGATTAAGATATCGCCAAAAGCTTTTTTGATTTCTGATACAGTTTCAGTTTCGTCGGTAGCCAAAAATATTTTGCTTGCTCTAGTTTTCGCAATCAATTGCTTAATTAATTCTATGTAATCTTTGGCTACTAAGGCTTTTTGGGAATATTCTTCAGTCTGGTGCAGCCAGTGTCTCTTATGAACTCCTAGACATAAATTACCCGCTAAATGATTGTCAAAAAATTGATTTACTTCTTCTAAGATATCAGGTTTGATTTTGATGTATTTTTGGTAGATATCATGGTAAAGATTACGAACTTTATAAAAGTTTTGATGCAAATATAAATTGTGAGCATTAACATGGGTTATAGAGTAGTCTAAATAGCGATCTATTACTTGCTTTTCGTCATAGACACTATCTTCTTGGCAAGGCAAAGCTTCAAAGAAAATATCCCAGATATTTTCTCCAATCACATCTCCATAGCGAAAAGCAGCCTCTGAACCTTTGAAGGTCCAATCTACTTTAAAGTCATAACCTTTATCATATCTTTCTAACAGATGTAGAACTTTATTAAAGTTTGAGAAGAAGCCCCCATCATGATGTTGTGAAATTACTAATAACTTTTGGTTATCCTGAGCAACAGGACTAACATTATTACTCTTGTAGAAACATTGCCATTGATTAATCCGTTTTTGGGAGAAGAATTTTTCTAAAATATCTTTTTCTTTGGTTGGTATTTGGGAATAAGATAATGGTTGCCGAAAATTTTCTAATCCTTTAACAACGGTTTCGCGATCAAGATTCCACCAATCAGCAAGTTGTTCACTATATAATACGGGTTTATCTAAAAACTCTTCAAAATGAAGAATCTTATAAGAAGTCTTTGGCAATTGACTAAATTGCTGTTCTATATAAATTAAGTTACTTTCGACAATTTTTGCTTGTAAATAAACATTGTCTGTAAAACCTCGACGAATCGCACTATATGCTGCCGAAACTGGATTACGATATAGTAGTAAATATTTGACTTCGACAAAGTCTTTTACTAATTCGGCAAAGTCGATAATATCTGGACGACGGATAGCCTGTCTAGGTTGATAATAAGGAAAGGATACAGATTCAAAAAGATGTGTAACTTGCTGACTTCTATAATCTTGGAAAATAGTTTTCAGTTTTTCGTGAATATTCTTGATTTGTGAAGATTGTGCTTTTGTCTTTTCAAGCTGAAATCTTTTGGCAGCATCCCAATAATCTAGTAATAATTCGTGCCATTTTCCTTGATCTACAAAATTGTCTTGTTTAAAATAAGGATCTAAGATAGCTCTAATCATATGATGACCTGTTCCTTCGACTCCGATTAAGAACAGGAATTGCATTTTTTTGTGATTATCAACTGACTCTCTATTATTTATTGAATTAGCAACTTTTTTACTTTGAAAGCCCAACGCCATATTCTTTGTCATTTGCCCATTTATTTGCTCAAATAACCTAACTTCTGTTTCTGACATATAATTTTGCCAGTCAGTTTTTGAGCTAATCCATCGTCCATCAATTTTTGATAGGCTGTCACGATTGGGGAATTTTCGTTTAAGAATATCTCGCTGAAGAAATTTGCTTAATTTTTCCAGAACATCTCCAAAATTAGCAATAATTTCTTCGTATTTGAGCAATAAGGTATTAGGACGTTGCCAAGGTTGCCAAGCGTTAAGATGATCTGACCAAGTTCCAAATTCATTTTGTCCCGTAATGATAGTCTCTAAGGATTGCGTATGTTGCTTAAATTTATGTAAGCTAGCACTCGCAGCATAACCATTGCGAACTATATAAATTGCTGGCTCTGCACCAGTGGGATATTCGTGAGTTTTAAGTAGTCGTAAACTATTAGGTGGAAAATGAAGTTTTCCGTCTTGACTATGTTCAATATGACCAACTTCTTGTAAAAGTTCTTGATTATCACCTAAATCATTTGGATAAATACTTCCTGAAGGAAGACCAAAACAGTGCCATAAAATTGTTCGCAGCAGGGTATTTCCACTGCGAGGATAGGATGCTAACCAAATTATGGGTTTTTCGCTTCGAGAAGGGCTGTTCCATTCCAGATTAATTAATAAACCAAGAGCTTTTCTTAGATTAATTGTTGCTTCTTGTAACCTGTCTTCTTTTTTTAAAATACGACTACGATCTAATAATTCTTTATAAGATAATTGTTCTTTATTAGGATTTAGCTTCAGCGATTGGGATGATTTAGGTAAAGTTAATCTCTGTTGTTGCTTTGCCTTGGAACTATGATTATTTTTGGGTAATGATACATTATTACTTACTATTTCTAAAGGTTCTAAGCTAATCAATTGCGCAATTTCGTCTGTCTGAAATCCTAGTGCCATCGGACGTTTGGCCTGAGGAAGAATCTGGACATCGTAGAGTTCGGTGATTTTCCCTTCAAACCTGACCCAATTCGCGATCGCGCCCGTATTTAAATCAACTATCATCAAGCCACAGCGAGCTTCTGCATCTTTGGCGGCTAATAATTCATCTAGTGGCAATCCAGAAAAAGTTTTATCACCAGATCTCGGTTTAGATAATCCGACGATCGCATAGTTTCCCCAAAATGCTAATCCTCTTAAATATCCTGGACAAAAAGCCACGGCCTCAAATTTTCCGGTCTGAAAATCAACATAGCCTAGCTCTCCTCGTCCCGAGTTGTGCAACCATAATTTCCCCTGATACCAACGGGGCGAATGGGGCATGGTCAAACCAGTACAGACAATTTCATTACTAGCAACTTCAATCACTATGCCGCCGCCATTTCTGCGATCGCGCCAGCCATCTACGATATCCGATTGGCTACAGGCTGTCACATAGCCAGGTCGTCCATCTACCATTGCCATCCCATTTAGATGACAACGATCTTCGTTAATTATCCGAGAGATAAAATCTGGTTTCCAAAGCGGTTTACAGCTTTTGCGATCGCTTGTTGTGGCTAAGCAATTGAGCAAACTACTAACAAAAATTATTCTCCCCTCGCGATTTAATGCCAGATCATGAATATCCAAATCTCCTGTAGTATGCCCAATACGAGGAATATAGAGTTTATCGTAGCCCTTATGTAATGTTCCTGGTTCGAGAGCGTTGTCCAATTGCCATAGTTGAGATTTGCAACTGAGATATAGTTTTTCTGGGGTAGCATAGAGGCCCATAGCGCGATCGTAGAGACGCTGAAACCCCGAAAGTTGACCAGAAGGATTGACTCCCAAGAAAATTAGCTGACCTGTCTGATAAGTTGTTAGAGCAAGACTAATATTCTGTTGCGCTAACCAGCCAGGAAATTGACGAGAAGAGAATATTTCTAGTTCCATTATTTATAAGATATTTATGCGCGATTATAGTTGCAGTTTTAAGGCAAAAATTCAATATTTTAGTATCTCTTCCGATTCTTAACTAAAATAAGTAAACAAATTTTTGCTATCAGTAGTTTCTTCCGTAGTTACAACTGAACTTTAATTCTTCTGTTATAAGCATTCTGTTGCCAACTTTTATTCGTTCTTTTATAGAACAAATACATATGCCCATTAATAATTTTTTGTAATTGAGCTTGAGTTAAAACTAAGATTCGGGGCCAAGCTTGGTAATCAGCATAGGTAAGATAAGGAATTAAACCACTACAAACTACAGAGGTAATGAGACCAGGGCCAGTTTTAAACCAAGGACTTTCATTGCAATAACGACTTAAACTATTGACAGCTTGATAGAAAGCAGCGCGAATCATACTTTGGCCAGGAATGCAGCCCAAAAAATTATTACCGATACAAGCAAAATCTTCCTGAAGGATCACTAATTCAGGATTTAGATTAACTAAACTATCTAGAGATTGACGACACAAATCATCTGCATCGGCATAAAATCCTCCCATTTTATTGAGATAGGCCAATCTGAAAAAATCTGCCTGCGTAGCTGGTTGATCACAATTTGCAAAAGCATCAAGAACTTTTTGCTCGTAATGCTCTTTTAAAAAGACAACTGCGGTTTCAAGAGAAAAACGAATATATTCATATTCAGGATTTAGTTTGCGCCAACTTTGGCAAATTCGTTGTACCTCTTCTGGGGCTTCTGGTTGATCCCAAAATTGCACGATTCTTTGGGGAATAGTAGGAAGATTCTTTGTTTTTTGAGACAAAGCTTGTTGAAGACCATCAAAAATTCCCTGTGCTCTTAATTCTCTAGCTAGATAAAGAGCAGTGCCTAAATAATTAGGTTCTTGGGCCAGCAAAGCACCCAGGGAGAGTATTCTTTCTTCTCCCGTTTCTTGTTGAGTTGCTTGAAGTTTTGCCATCAAAGGAGGATTCATCCGTAGCTCATTGGTCACCATCGCAGGATGACTTTTCAGCGGGACAGCCGACTTCCCTAGGGGAGCTTTGCGTTTAAGCTCTTCTGTTGCAACTTTAAATTCTTGGCGTGCTTCGTCTATTCTCCCTGTCAACATTAGGATAGTTGCCAAACGATTTCTTTCGGTTGTGGCTACTGGTGTCGAGTTAATGGCCTGTTTAAAATATTTTTCGGCCTGATCATATTCGTAGAGGTAAAAATAGATATTCGCTCTGAGGTTTTGAGTTTTTCTAATCCATTCTTGATTATCGGTAGAAATTCTATCTAATGCTTCTAGAGCAGCATTGTACTCACCCTTTTGCATTTGGACCTTACAAAGTTGCCAGAGCAATTGTATCTGATTAGGAAATTCTTGCAGTCCTTGTTGTAAAAGTTGATAACTCAGATCAAGATTGCCCAACCGTATTTGGAAGTCAACTAATCTAATGAGAATTGGTAACGAATTTGGTATTTTAGCTTGAGCTTTTTGCAGTAAGCTCATTGCTAAATCAGTTTTTCCTTGGAGAAAAGTTAAATTAGCTAAATGAGAATATCCTTGAGAATTATCTGGATATTCTCGACAGGCTTCGCGATACCATCTCTCTGCTATTGCCCATTTTTCTAGAGCTTGATTGAGGATACCTAGTTGAATGAAAATTTGTATATTTTCACCCAGCAATTGGTGAGTTTCTTCCATCAAATTAATAGCTGTTTCAATGTGACCTAATTCTCTATAAGTTGTAGCTAATTCAAGACGAGCTTTGAGATGAGTTGGCTCGCTATCTAAAATCGATTTGTATAGATTTACTGCTGCTATTAAGTTTAGCTGTTGTTTCAAGATACTCCCTTTGAGTATCTGATACTGAATATTCTCGGGAAATTCCTCAATAATTGTCTCAATAAGTTTGATTGCTTGATCTAATTTTCCTAAAGCTTTTAATTCTTCAATTACTAGAATTTGTGCTTCTAAATTATCTTCTGAATTACTAGCTTTTTTCTGTGCCAGGGAAAACCATTGCAATGCTTTTTCTCGTTGACCCAATTTTTTGGCAAAATTACCGGAATAAATTAGGATACTATGTTCTTCTGAATATTGTTGTTGTAATAGTTTGAGGCTTGTTTTCGCTTCGTCAATACGGTCTGAATCATATAATATATTTAATCTAGTTAACTGAAGGCTGAGATTTTTAGGCTTAATTTCGATTGCTTTCTGAAAATACTCCAGAGCCAAGGTCAGATTTTTTTTTCTTTGCTGTAGTATCCCCATGTGAACGAGGGTATTGAAATGATTTTGATCATATTTTAAGGCTTGGATAAAATGTTTCTCTGATTCCTCAAAATCTCCTAATTCTCTTAATTCAATAGCAAAATTAAAATTAGCCATAACTGACGTGGAATTAATTTCTACGGCTTTTTGAAATAATTTTAAGGCTTCAGCTCGATTATTTTCTTTACGGTAAAGTTCTCCTAATTTAATAATTACGATGATATTTTCTGGGTTTATTTCTATTAGCTCCTGAAGAGTTTGGCGACATTCTTGAAATTGACCAAAATGTAGTTGTTCGGTAGCTAAATGTAACTTGACATTTTGATTTTGAGGAGCAAGTGCGATCGCTTTTTTCAACGTGCTTAAGGCTAATTCGCGATCGCGTAATCTGCGATACATCAACCCTAATTCCAACCATCCAGCAATACAATGGGGAAAATCGCCCAAAAGTTCCTTAATCTGATTGATCGCATCGATTGAGTCACCTAACTTTTTACTCTCAGCTAAGCGCTTTGATGCTGACTGCTTTTTAGGTTTACTCATAAATGAAACATCCCTGGGTGACAATAATTTATGGTTTTTTATGCTGCGCTAAAATAGCCAAAACATAGCATTAAATATTAGATTCAACTATGTTTTTTTTATACTACTAGTATCTGATAAAAAAATATTGATTAAATTGCTGTCACATTTTGATCAATTCGTAACCAAAAAAGATTAAAAAAATCTTAAATTTTTAATTAAATAGAAAAGATTTCTTCTTTACTCAAAAGTGTATAATACAACTGTATGTAACAAGAAGAATATTTTATTCAAGTGAGAGGAGTTCTGAGAAGTCTTACCTAGTTCTTATATAAGGTTATTTTCAAAGAATACCGAGAGTTTTAACAAGATTATTTAAGACAAAGATCAATCCTTATAAGTACGACAAAAAACTTTTCAGATATCCTCCAAGCAGGAGATATTTATGACTGATTTAATCAATGTAGTTAATGGTACTTCGGGTGCCGACTCTCTCATCGGAACTTTAGGACCAGATCTTATTCAAGGGTTTGATGGCAATGATACTCTTCGTGGAAAAGATGGTGATGATAGTCTCCTGGGAGACGGTGGTCACGATATACTCCTAGGCGGAGATGGTGCAGATACACTTCGTGGAGGAGATGGATCTGACATTCTTCGCGGTAGTAATCATGCCGATAGTCTAACTGGAGGCAATGGAGCTGACACAATTTATGGTGGGAATGGGGCTGATCTTCTACGAGGAGAAGCTCACGCCGACAGTCTAATTGGAGGAAACGGGGCAGATACGCTTCGTGGAGGAGATAGTGCTGATATTCTTCGTGGTGGTGATCATGCCGATAGTCTAACTGGAGGAGATGGGTCTGATACGATTTATGGCGGGAAAGGTGCTGATTTTCTGCGAGGAGAAGCCCATGCAGACAGTCTAATAGGCGGAGATGGTCTAGATACGCTTCATGGCGGAGATGGTGCTGATATCCTTCACGGTGGTGATGATGCCGATAGTCTAACTGGAGGCAATGGAACTGATACGATTTATGGCGGGAAAGGTGCTGATATCCTTCTAGGAGAAGCTCATGCAGACAGTCTAATTGGAGGAGATGGTCTGGATACTCTTCGTGGCGGAGATGGTGCTGATTTTCTTAGCGGTGGTGATGATGCCGATAGTCTAACTGGAGGCAATGGAACTGATACGATTCATGGAGGTAAAGGAGCCGATTTTCTGCGAGGAGAAGCTCATGCAGACAGTCTAATTGGAGGAGATGGCCTGGATACACTTCATGGCGGAGATGGTGATGATATCCTTCGCGGAAAAGCTCATGCCGACAGTCTAACGGGAGGAAATGGTC
>JBCCYD010000024.1:0-26752 GCA_039190385.1 Cyanobacteria bacterium P01_F01_bin.143
CAAAACTAAAACTAATAATTAATCTACTTTTAAGCTTTTTGACAACAGAGATAAATGACTTTTTTATCATAAGAAATTGTTTATCAAACAGAGTTCATAAAAGTATTCTGGGATAATTCCACAGGATGGCGATCGCTTTTTAAGAAAATCTTACTTTAGGTTAGTTTTAAATCATTTCAAAAAATCCTGACTATAAAGATATTTGGCAGTAATTGCGTCGGTAAGATTATATTGCAAAGGCGTAATTGTAATATAGCGATCGCGGATCGCTTGAACATCTGTCAAAATATGAGCCGGTAAATTAGGGTCATCAGGTTGAGGAACATCTTCAATAATTTCTCCGGCCAACCAATAATAACTTTTCCCATGAGGATCAACACGCTGTTCAAAATTCTCGATATAACGACGTAAACCCTGACGAGTAATCACAACCCCAGCAATTTCCGACTCCGCGATCGCAGGAATATTAACACTAAGCAAAGGAGCTTGAGGAAAAGGTTCAACTTGAAGCTTATCAACTAACTTAACTGCAAAATCAGCCGCGACTTGAAATTGCTCAGAGTTCCAATCTGCCAAACTAAAAGCAATACTAGGAATGCCATCGAGAGTTCCTTCCATTGCCGCTGAAACTGTTCCTGAATATAAAACATCTGTCCCCAAATTAGGCCCATGATTAATCCCCGAAAGCACAAAATCAGGTCGCTTCTCCATAACAGCACTTAGGGCAAATTTCACGCAATCGGCAGGAGTTCCCGAGCAAGACCAAGCCGCAACCTGAGGATGGAACATCGAAGTAACTTGCTCAACACGTAGGGGATGATGAATTGTTAGGCCATGTCCCGTTGCCGATCGCTGGCGATCGGGACAAACAACAGTAATCTGGTGACCTGCTTGGGCTAAAGTATCGGCTAGAGTTCGTACCCCTAAAGCAAAAATACCATCATCGTTACTAATTAAAATATTTAGCGGTTCGCTCATGGGGAATTTAGGTAAAAGGTAAGAGGTTAAAGGTAAATAATTTTTAGATACCTAATGGCTCATTAATTATACAAAAGACCTTTCTCAACAATGGTAGAAATTACGATGTATAATTCCTGGGATACGATAAGTTACCTTTGAGAATGAGTACATCCCCTATCCAGAGCCAATTAACCCAATTACAAACTGAAGCGGTAGACGCGATCGCGAATTCTCCCAATTTAGATGAATTAGAACAACTCCGAGTAAAATATCTCGGCAAAAAAGGTCAACTGTCCCAGATTTTACGGGGAATGGGCAAACTAAGCCCAGAAGAGCGTCCTGTCGTTGGTTCTCTAGGCAACAAAGTTAAACAAGCAATTCAAAATAGTTTAGAAACTCAAAAAGAAGCCTTACAGCAAGCAGCAATCCAAGCCCAAATTGAGGCTGAAACTTTAGATGTCACCATGCCTGGCGTGAGTCGTCCTCAAGGAAAAATTCATCCCCTCAATGGAGTAGTAGATCGGGTTTTAGATATCTTTGTCGGCTTGGGATACACCGTAGCAACTGGACCACAAATTGAGACAGATTATTATAATTTTGAAGCTCTCAATACACCACCAGATCATCCAGCCAGAGATATGCAAGATACTTTTTATCTTCCTGGAGGTAATCTGTTGCGTACCCATACTTCTTCGGTACAGATTCGCTACATGGAAAATAATGAGCCGCCAATTCGGATTATTGCTCCTGGGCGAGTTTATCGCAGAGATACGGTAGATGCTACTCACTCGGCAGTGTTTCATCAAGTCGAGTTACTCGCGATCGACAAGGGCTTAAAGTTCACAGATCTCAAAGGGACAATCAAAGAATTTTTGCGTCGGATGTTTGGGGATGATCTGCCTGTACAATTCCGCACTAGTTATTTTCCCTTCACCGAACCTTCTGCTGAGGTAGATGTGCAATGGAAAGGAAAATGGTTAGAGGTTTTAGGTTGCGGGATGGTTGATCCAAATGTCCTGAAAGCTGTGGGCTATGATCCTGAAATTTATACAGGTTTTGCGGCGGGTTTTGGAGTTGAAAGATTTGCCATGGTCTTACACCAAATTGATGATATCCGTCGTTTATATAACAGCGACTTACGCTTTTTGAAACAGTTTTAAGTAAAAAAGTAAGGATGAGGAAGTTAAAAGCAAATTAATCATCCTCATTCCTTACCTTTCAATACCTACAAACAATTAGCCATTAACAATTAGCCATTAGCAATTAGCAATTAGCCATTAGCAATTAGCCATTAGCAATTAACCAAAATCACTAATATCAAGAGATTCTGCGGTAACTCCAGACACAAAGGCGATATCAACTCCTGCTTTGTTAGCAATCAAGGCTCCTTCTGTGACACCTAAGGTACTATCTGTGATGACTAAATTGTCGAATTGAATATTCCCTAGAGACAAGGTATCTAGTCCGTCGGTAAAGCCAACAATTCGATCTAGACCTCTACCATTTTGGAGAACAAAAGTATCTGCTTGATCTCCACCTATTAAGACATCTAGACCATCACCACCAACTAAAGTGTCAATGCCTTTTCCTCCAATCAGAGTGTCATCGCCATTGCCACCGGTTAAGAGATCTCTGCCGTTGCCACCAACTAAGACATCATTGTCGGCATTGCCTTCTAGTTCGTCATTTCCTAAACCACCTCTGAGAGTATCTGAACCCATACCACCAAGTAGTTTGTCATTCCCATTGCCTCCATCGAGGACATCATTTCCTGAGTGGCCTAAAAGAAAGTCATTGCCGTTATTGCCATTAAGTTCGTCATTACCCGTACCACCAAGTAGCAGATCGTTTCCATTACCGCCATTTAAGGTATCGTTATCAATGCCGCCGAGAAGAGAATCGGCACCGTCATTACCGAAAATTAGATCATTGCCTTGTCGTCCAAAGACGAGATCTTGATTGCCTAAACCTCTGAGTAAATCATCACCGTTGCCGCCATCGAGAGTATCGTTACCATTATTTCCTTCAATAGAATCATTGCCGCCTCTTCCTAGAATAGAGTCGGCTCCGTCTAGACCACGAATTAAGTCATTATTTAAAGTCCCGATTAGACTATCATTAGCCACCGTTCCAGGAATTAGATTAGGAGTTTCCATCTTATTACAATTAATCAATAATCAGTTCATTATTTAGCAATATTAATACAGAAATAAAACAAATAAAAAAAATGAGTTGAAAAAAAGTTGAATTTTACACAATCTACTTTTCTTTATGTCTAAAATGTTTCTAGAAATTTAGATAAAATTAATTATTCATTCATGTTCTTATAAGTTGCAACTGAAGAGGGCGAAATTCGGTTGAGATAACGGAAAATCCAATATTTCAAAACAGTGTCCAAAATCACAGGAAAAGTAGCAATAAATAGGAAATCAAAATCACGATTTTCTGCCAGTCCAAAATGATTCGCGATCGCTTTTAAAATAACTTCCCAACCATGGGGAGAGTGATAGCCAACAAACATATCTGTCAGCAAAATAATCAAAAAGGCTTTAGCCGAATCACTCAATCCATAAATAATTTCGTCGAGAAAAGATTTAATAATTGAAATTTCTCGTTTGCAAAAAAATACAATTGCCGTAAAAGCAATTAAAGAACAAATATCGGCAAAAATATTACCAATAGCATTAATTCCGCGATCGCGATATTCTTCGGCTAATTCTCCAGCTTTTTCTTGAACCTTTTGCGCTACTTCTTCATCGGAAATCTCTGGCGCAACCCCAATTAAACTTTGAAAACGGAGATTTTGTTGATACTGGCGCAACTCAACAAAAGCTTCTGCTTGGTAATCCTCATTAATAAAAACTACTAGTTCGTGATTACTAAAATATTTTTCTACTAGAGGTCTAATTAAAAATGTCTTGGTAAATTGATGGGTAAATAAAGGAACGATAATTAAAATTAGCAAAAAACGTACAGAAATAGAGGTTTTATTTCGAGAACGCCGAAATTTCTTTAAAACCTCTTGCTCCGTATTGTCTGCTTGAGGATCAATTTCTTTGCGAATTCGAACAAAGGTTCTCAAAATCGAACGAGGTAAGACCCCAGTTTTATCGGAAATAGTCTCCGTACTGGGATCTGAAGTTGAAGTTTGATTTTGTGATCGCCCACTACTGCGATCGCTCAAAGATTTTGTTTGTTTGCTATTCGATATTTTGTTTTGGCTGCTAGAATCATAATCCGATTCCAATTTAGCAGTAGTAAAAGTTGCTTCCTCAGAATTATCTTGATATTGCTCTAAAATATAATCGATAAAGTTAAGCTTTTCAATAATTGAAAGTTGTTCTCGATCAGTGACAAATTCTTTACCATATTGAACAATTTCACTATAGTCACTTGGTTGATTATCAGAGAATATGAGTAAAGCTCGACTAGACTTAAACTCAGTTAATCTCACCTTGATGGTATTGAGATAGTTATTAACATCATTCCGAAAAACTCTAATTACACTATCAGAATAATCTGCGTTGACTCTAGATACTTTTTGTCCGTTGAAATGATCATCTTCAATTGCTTTAATTTTGACAGCAGCACGATAGGCCACGTCTAAGGCTCTTTCTGGAGTTGCTGATAGCCATTTTCTGCCACCATTCAGAATATCTTGTAGGTTCATTAGAGTCTCAAACAAAAAAAATACAGAAAACTAGAATGGCTGAACTGTCCATCTAGTTTTGAATTCGACATAATTCTTAAATACTCCTAACTCTAGTATATTTTGCTGATATTTTGGTGCTCAATCGAACTAAAAAATCCAACGGCCGACCACCCCATCATTCAAATCAACGTAATAAAGATAGCCATCATCTCCCATCACAACCTGAGAAACCACTCTAGCATCTTGGGTAAAGATATCCGCTGCGGTTACATTACCTTCCGAATCGAAGCTAAGATTGCGGATAATGCCTGTGGTTGCATCAACAACAAATAAATCACCGTGATATTCTTCAGGATAGCGATCGCCTAAGTAAAAATCACCCAAAACGACAGAACGAGCACCATCATTCTCATGATCTAGGGCAAAAATCGGTGCGACAACGGGTGATGGATTGGCATAAAAATCCTGGGATTGGGGTAAATCTTCAAACTGTTCTGTCCGAGCATTGCCACCTCTGGCTCCTTCATAATAAGGCCAGCCAAAATTCGCCCCAGCGGGTCCGGTATTAACTTCCTCCCAAGTATTCCACCCAGTTTCTCCGTTATAAACCTGTCCAGTTTCCGGGTGAATCGCAATGCGGAAAGGATTGCGCAAACCATATTGATAAATCTTCGAACGGTTAGAATTAGCATCACCATCAAAGAAAGGATTATCCTCTAGTCCTTCCCCGGTAATGGGATCGATCCGCAAAATTTTACCCGATAAATTGTCCAAATTCTGCGATCTAAAAGCCCCAGTATCTAATGTGGCAAAAGTACCATCACCAATACTCACATAAAGTGCCCCATCAGGCCCAAATTCGATGGACCCAGTGTTATGAAAATTAGATTCAACGGCGATAAAATCTTGAATACTCGTCCCATCAGGTAAGATACCAGAAGGATTATTACGAGATGCCGGATTAGTTAGGCCAAAGGGGCTTCTTAAACCATCGTAGTTATCCCAAGTACTATTTTTTCCTACTACGACGACTTCACTGTCAGGAATAGCGGTAGTGTAATTCGTACTCGCATCAGCGGTGACTCGAATCACCCTAGCAGCACGAACCCCACTTTGATCTGGGCCGCCTCGGGGATGGTCTATATTTTCTTCATCGTATACTTCTGGCGGATCATAGGCAAAGAAGAAATATACATAGGGATTATCTTCAAAGTCGGGATGAATCGCAATATCTGTAATCCCTCTAGTCGTAAACTTATCATTATTAACTTGGTCGGAAATATCAATGAAGGGAGTATCCAATAACTCACCATCTTTAAACACCTTAACTATGCCGCCTTTTTCTGGAATCAGTATCGTATCAGTATTGGGAATCCAATCGATCGCTTCTGGTTGAGCCAGTCCCGAAACCAGTATTTCTGTACCGAGAGACAATTTACTGTCATACAAATTCTGAATTTCTGCTTCACTCAGAACTCGATTAAAAATATCAGTATCAGCAATATTGCCAACTAAACCTTCAACCCCTGTTCCCCGAATGACTTCATTATGGAATCGCGTATCAACATTGACTGCCCCTAGTCCAATATCTCCCTGATGTCGGACGAGTTGGGTAGCAGCTCCCTCACCGATTTTCACTCCATCGAGATAGGCCGAAAATGCGCCTGATTGCAAACTCGTGACATTTTCCTCAGTATCTAAAACCAAAGCTACATGATGCCAGGTATCAGATTCAATTGCTCTACTAAACAAATAAGTCCCTTCAGACCATTGGCCTCCAGACCAACCACCAAAAAACAGACGATTGCGATGGACATAAATATTCAGTCCTCGACCAACGCCTCCTTCCTCATAAATCACCTGTTTATCACGGGAGTTAATATCGTCAGCCTTAAACCAAGTTGAGATAGTTCTTTTATTATGAGTAACCAAATTAATATCTTCTGTATCCGCGATCGCGACATATTCACTTTGATCATCAAAGCGAACACTACCACCTAGTCCATTTCCTGTAGCTTCAAAAGCTGCGCCATTCATTAACCTGCCGCTATTATCTTCACCAGCAGGGGAAGAATCACTAGCTACTAGACCACTCGTTTCCTCAAAGTTCAATTGGGCAACCAAACCAATCTGCTCCGCAATTTCTGCTTCACTAAGTGCCCGATTATAAATTGCCACATCAGCAAGACTGCCACCAAAGGCTTCAACTCCGGTTCCTAAAATCTCTCCGTCATGAAATTGGGTACCATCATTAACTGCCCCAAGTCCAATATCATTGGTATGTCGCAAAAGTCGCAATCCATCACCTTCCCCAAATTTGACTCCATCTAGGTAAGCTGAAACGACCCCAGACTGCAAGCGATTAGTATCCGGATCGGCATCTAAAACTAATGCCACATGATGCCAGGTATTAGATTCAAAATTATCAGTCGATAAATAGGTGCCATCCCAATTACTTCTTCCTTGATCCCAACTACCAACATATAAACTACCATTTTCAATATAGATATTCAGTCCCCGAAAAGGTCCTCCTTCTTCATAGATGACTTGTTTGCGTTCATCATCTGCATTGGGTAAGAAAAGAGTTTTATTATCGACATTAAACCAAGCAGTGATCGTTCTTTCGGCATGAATCTCTAAGTTAAGATCACGAGAATCACCAATATCAATAAAATCATCTTGACCATCAAAAGTCACGATACCATCGAGATCTCCACCAATAGAACCGCTAGTTACTCCATTAACTAAGACACCAAAATTATTGTTGCCATTGTTAGAATTGTCTAACGTTATGTTATTAATTGGTGGTTGATCGAAGGTCCAAAGAGCGATCGGTTCATTGAGATCGGGTTCACCCACAGAAGTAATTAAGCCAGGATCTAATGCTAAGTAACCTATCGTTTCCCAGGTATGGACAATTTCTTCATCCAAAGATTGTTCTTCTTCGAGAAAAAGGGAGACTTCTGAGTTACTAAGATCGGTATAACGTAGTGCAACAGGATCTCCACCAGCAAAAGTGTTGGTTGATGCCAAGAATACAGGGAGATCACTAGTTAAACCATTCAAAGATTCGGTTTGACCATTTTGATTAGTATTTAAAGTTCCAGCAACAAAAGCCGATTCTCCTAAGTTTCCTGTGCCCGGTTGAATAGCTAACCAGCTGACGGTTTCATCGGCATGAAAATATTCCGTAGAGTCTTCTATGCCAAGTTGCTCTCGATAGCGAGGTCGCACATCAGTTTCTTCTTGAACTTTCAGTCTAAAGTCTGAAGTGCTAATATTGCGAATTCTTTCGGTAATTGCACTGGCTTCATTTTCAGTAATCGGTTGAGCTAGGACAATTGGGGTCGTGGTGAAAGTATTTTCAAAGTCAATAGTTTGCCAGCGATGAGTAACTTGCGACTGATTTCCAGCAGCAATGACCGTGCCATCGTCAAGGACATGAGTTCCCGCCTCAACTACCAGATAGCCAACAGATTCATTGAAATGGAATTCGTCGAGATATTCCCATTCATCAATGCGGGCTTCAAAACTATTGCTAGTCACATTATCAACTCTGACTGTGGCAGGACTTATTCCTCTATAGGATGGTGGTCCCAAGATGACTACGGGGTCCTCATAGGTATTTTGGAGATTGATCGTTTTCCAATTACTATTGATGTTGATAGTGCCGCTTTCTGCGATCGCGATTTCTAATGCTGTTGAATATTCACTTGCAACCAATGGATCAAGGACAGATTCGGCTTCGATAGTTCCTTGGGTAATTTCTAAGTCCCAATCGCCGCGATCGCTACCAGTTAAATCATCAGAAGCTGCTATATCAGCACTGCTTAATTGGCTAAATTGCTCAATAAAATCTTGACCATCATTTCCCGATGCCAGTTTACAACCATAGAATAAAATATCGGCATCTTCTGTTAGAGCATCATTCCAGCTTTGAATCTCTTCGCTATATTCTGTTAAATCATCTAGCCCAAAGACTGTATCACCCAATTGTAATTGAGCCTGATTTCCATGGGAAAAAAGATGAATGCTTTCTATATTATTTTGATTAGCTAGATACTCAGTAATTTGTTCGATTCCATTACGAGTATGATCTAAAACAAGAATTTCTGAATTATTAATGCCTTGAGCTAGATCCTGATAGTTATCAATATTAGAATCAATTATTGTCAGATTAGACGAAGGCTCATTTGTATAGCTGGAGCCAATTTCAATATTTTCAATCATATATTAATCTTCAATAATCTATTTTATAATTATTGAGAATATCTGATTTCTAAGTGAAAATAAGCAACTTCATCGTCAATTTAACTTTATATGTCTTTAATGTATTTACTTGAATAAAATCATGAGAATATTGACAAACTTTCGAAACAAATATATTTTTTGTATTAATTCTTGATTCTGATTTATTTGCTCAAAAATAGATTTTTATATCTTTCAAGAATCAATTAATAACTATTAAACTGATAGCGCTTTACTCATGGCCACACTCGTCACCATAGATGACGCATCCTACATTTTGTTCTACTCTCCTTATTTGGTCGGCATACACTTTTTTTGGAGTTGTCGTTGACACTTACATTCATGTAAGTTAGTATTTTCTTATGAAATCAAAAATTTTAGATATTGCTATTCAGCAGATGAAAAAGGGGGGATACGATAATCTCAACTTCGCACATATTGCATCGGACTTGAGCACCACTAGGGCAAACTTACATCATCACTTTAAAAATAAAGAAGGTCTAGCGTTAGCTGCCACGGAAACCTATCTAGAAAGTCAGATGCAGATCGTGGGTGCAATTCTCTTGAAACATCATGGCGATATTTTATCTATTGCGACAGAGCTTGAAGAATACCTAATTAAGACTATTAAGGACAATGGTTCTTATAATTCTTGTATCTGTACTCAGCTTATCCGTGACTATGGCCTTCCCGAATCTTTGAAATTGATTGCAACAGACCACTTTAAGAAAATGGAAAACACGTTTGAAAATCAGATCGAAATCTCTCAAAAAAACGGTAACTTAAAGAGCAAAGAAGATCCAAAGAGACTGGCATTCAAATTAATGAACAACATATTAGGTATTTACCAATATGCTTTGATCGAGGAAAACCAAGAAGAATTATTTAAATACACAAAAGGTAGCTTAAAAAGCATTCTAGAGTAAAAAATTTTTCACCAAAAATTACATACATGCAAGTAATGTTTAAAATCTTAATACTTATTTAATAGTTTAATAATTAACTGTCAGTATTTTCAAAGATAACTCTTAAATCTATTCAATTCCTTATGATAATTTCTCGCAGTCTTCTAGATCGGAAACTAGCGGGGATAGCTTTAGCATTAGCTATCACCATTACTAGTTGTAGCAAACAGGAAGAACAACAGGGTTTTGCTCCGCCAGTAATTTCTGTGGAAACCCAGAGTTTAACAGTAAGCAATTTAAAAGAAAGTTCGGAATTTTTGGGCAATCTGGAAGCTCAAGAAAGGGTCACTATTTCTCCTAGAGTAGAAGGGCGCATTACCAAGATTGCTGTTAAGGAAGGAGATTATGTAAAAAAAGGGCAATTAATTCTAGAATTACAGCAAACTCGCGAAAAGGCAGAGGTTAATGCAGCAGTTAGTAATGTTAATATTGCCCAGGCTGATATTGCTAACGCTCAAGCTAGAGTAAAAACCGCCGAAGCCGAGGTTGCTAGAGTAGAAGCCCAGGTACAGCAAAGTAAAGCAGATTTGCGGAAACAAGAAGCAGAAGTAGCTTTAGCTAAAAGTAATATTGAAAGAGCTAAGTTTTTAGTTAAAGAAGGTGCAGAATCCCAACAATTTCTCGACGACAGAACTAGGGATTTAGAGGCAGCGATCGCAGAACTGGAAGCACTCAAGCAAGCGTTAAACGCTAGTAACAAGGCTTTAATTGCAGCTAGGGAGAATGTTACGGCAGCTTTTGCTAGTGTAGATCGAGAAAGAGCGGGATTAACACAGGCATTGGCTAATGTGGATGTGGCGAGTGAGAATTTAGAGTTTAATCGCGTTATTGCTTCTATTGATGGTGTTGTGGGAAATATTACGCCTCAAGTGGGAGACTATTTGGAAGCTGGGGACATGGTGACGACTCTAGTACAGAATAATAATTTGGAGCTTAATATTCCCGTGCCTATTGAGGAAGCGGATAGATTAAAGTTGGGTTTACCCGTGGTTATTATGGGAAGAGATGGTAAGAACGAGATAGAAGGGAAGATTAATTTTATTTCTCCAACGGTAAATTCTTCTCAACAGTCTGTACTAGCGAAAGCTGCTTTTCCTAATAATGGTAGTTTACAAGACGAACAATTTGTCAGAGCTAGGGTAATCTGGGACGAACAGCCTGGTGTTTTAGTCCCTACTACTGCTATTTCCCGAATCGCTGGGCAGAGTTTTGTTTATCTGGCTAAACAGAAAGAAGAAGACGGAAAAACGAGTTTAATCGCGGAACAAAGAATTGTTAAGTTGGGAGATATTCAAGGACAATCCTATCAAGTTATCTCTGGTGTGGAAGCGGGAGATAAGTTAATTGTTTCTGGAATTCTCAATCTTTTTAATGGCGCAGAAATTACAAGTGAACAGTAAGTCAGTTATCAGTCATCAGTCATCAGTTATCAGTTAGATTGACTTTTAACTCATTACTCCTTACCTATTACTCATTACTCAATCATGATACTCAGTATTGCAGATACCTTTATTAGAAAGCCGATTCTTACAGCAGTTTGTGCCATTATTGTGGTTTTAGTAGGGGTTATTGCCATTCCTACTTTACCTATTTCCCAATTACCTCAGATTGCACCGATTCAAGTGGAAGTTACTGCTAATTATATTGGTGCCGATGCGGAAACAGCAGAGAGTAATGTTACGACAATTTTGGAGCGGGAAATTAATGGTGTGGAAGGGATGCGTTATATGTCTTCCAATACTAGTAATGACGGGATAACCAATCTTACTGTAGCTTTTCCTGTAGATAGCGATCGCGATATCGCTCAGGTTAATGTCCAAAATAGGGTAGCACAGGCAGAACCTCAGTTACCTAGCTCGGTACAGCAAACGGGCGTTACGGTGCAGAAGTCTTCTCCAGATTTATTACTGGGGATTGCTTTTTATGCGGATAATGGACAATATGACGATCTATTTTTGAGTAATTATTTAGATTCCTATGTTGTAGATCAGATTAAGAGAGTTGACGGGGTTGGGAGAACGGTTATTTTCGGAGAGCGCCGTTATGCGATGCGGATTTGGCTCAGTCCCGATGCTTTAGCTGCGAGGAATCTTACGGCGCAAGATGTGGTAGATGCGTTGCAAGAGCAGAATATTCAGGTTGGTGCGGGTAAAATCGGGCAAAAACCTATCGATAGCGAGCAATTATTTGAATTTACGCTACGAGCAAAGGGTAGGTTAGAAACTGCTAACGAGTTTGAAGATATGGTTATTGCAGTCGGTGAAGGTGGAAACCTCATTAAGCTGCGAGATGTGGGAAGGGCGGAATTAGGTGCAGAGCGTTACGATACTAATGCTCTATATAAAGGCTCTCCTGCTATTGGTTTGGGGGTATTCCAGTTACCAGGAACAAATGCTCTAGAGGTTGCGAGTCAGGTTAAGGCGAGTATTGAGGATTTATCCCAGCAATTTCCTCCAGGGATGAATTATGAAGTGGCTTTAGATGCGACAGCATTTGTCGAAGTATCTTTACAGGAAGTTATTAAAACCCTAATACAAGCAATATTATTTGTCGTCTTAATTATCTTCATCTTTTTGCAAGACTGGCGCACGACTCTAATCCCTGCGATCGCAATTCCCGTATCTTTAATTGGTGCTTTTGCTTTCCTGAAAGTCTTTGGTTTCCAAATCAATACTCTAACTCTTTTCGCTATGGTATTGGCTACGGGGTTAGTAGTAGATGATGGAATTGTCGTGGTAGAAGCTATTGCGACCAAAGTAGAGAGAGGAATCCAACCCCGTCAAGCTGCATTCGATACGATGAACGAATTAAGTGGGGCAGTAATCGCTACTTCTTTGGTGTTAGCAGCCGTATTTATCCCCGTTTCCTTCTTTCCTGGCACAACAGGGGTTATTTTCCAGCAATTTGCTCTTACCATTGTATTTGCGATCGCAATTTCTACTTTCAACGCCCTCACTTTCTCCCCCACTATGTCGGGTTTGTTATTGCGGAAACAGAAAAAAAGAGGGGGAATCTTAGGTTGGTTTTTCGATAAATTCAACAAGGTATTTAACTGGATTACGGCAACTTACACTAAAATAATCACTTTTCTGACAAAAAAATATGTCCGCCCCCTAGTTTTAGCCGCATTCACTGCCTTAATAATCTTTACTTACTTTATCTACAACCAAGTACCCACTGGTTTTATCCCCGAAGAAGATCAAGGTTATTTCTTCACGGTAGTACAAGCACCTGATGGTGTATCCCTCAACTATACCGATAACATTATGAAACAAGTTGGGGAAGAAATGAGTAAAATTGAGGAAATTGACGGCTATTTTACTCTTAGTGGATTTGGTTTTGAAGGAAACGGTAGCAATCGCGGTTTTGTTTTCTCTAAGCTCAAACCTTGGTCGGAAAGACCAGGGGAAGATAAGTCTATATATTCCGTTTTAGCCCGTCTCAATGACGCTTTTCAAAATCTTAAAGGAGCGAGAGCTTTCGCTGTAAATGCTCCTGCGGTTAGGGGTTTGAGTACTTTTGGTGGTTTTGAATTCCAATTACAAGACTTGCGCGGGTTGCCCATTTCCGCGTTAGTAGAAAATGCTAACAAGTTAATCGCAGCAGCTAATGAAAGACCTGAAATTGCAGCAGTATTCACCCAGTTTGCAGCCAATACTCCCCAAATAGAAGTAGAGGTTAATCGGGAAAGAGCTAAAGCCCTCGATATTGATATCGATAATATTTTTAATACTTTACAGTCTTACCTAGGCTCGCAATACGTCAATGATTTTGTTTTGGGACAGAGACAATATCGAGTTTACATCCAAGCGGAAGGAAAATATCGCGCTAATCCTCAAGATATTAACCAACTTTATGTCAACTCCAATAACGGCGAGTTAATTCCCCTAGGAAACTTAGTCACTCTCAAAGAATTTACAGGGCCTCAAACCATAACCCACTATAATCTATTCCGTTCCATCAAAATCCAAGGTATCCCCGCACCGGGATACAGCACGGGACAGGTCATTAAGGTAATGGAAGAACTAGCAGCCCAAACTCTACCACCCGCTTTCGGTTATGAATGGACTGGTACGGCGCTAGAAGAGAAAAATTCTGGGGGACAATCGGCTTTTATCTTTGGAATTGGCTTAATAATGGCATTTTTAGTCTTAGCTGCCCAATACGAAAGCTTTATCGACCCCATAATTATCATGCTTACCGTACCCCTCGCTATTCTAGGTGCGATCGCGGCAATTTGGGCACGCTCTAACATCTTACAATTAGGCAGTATTTGGCCTCTAATTAATAACGATGTTTATTGTCAGGTAGGGTTAGTAATGCTTATCGGACTGGCGAGTAAAAACGCTATCCTCATCGTAGAATATGCCAACCAACTACGAGAACAAGGTTTAAATATCGTCCGTGCTGCTATTAAAGCTGGTCAAGAGCGTTTTCGTCCCATCCTCATGACCGCAATATCCAGTCTCGTCGGCTTCCTTCCCCTAGTAACTGCAACGGGTGCTGGTGCTTCTTCTCGTTGGTCTTTAGGGACTGCAGTTTTTGGGGGAATGCTCTTTGCAACGGTGTTGAGTTTATTTCTTGTTCCTTCTTTATATATTACTGTTAAGGCTATTGAATCTTATTTTAGTAAGTCCGATGATTCTGGAAGTAACAGTAAGGGGAATGGGAAGCATTATGAGAAAGATTTAGAAGTAGTGATACGCAATGTGAGTCATGGAAATTAGTTACATGATGAAACAGCGATCACGCGATCACCATACAATCTCAATATTATACCAAATTAAATTATGTTTACAACAGATCGTATTGGTAAGGGTTTTTCCAGACTGACAGAATAGAGATAAAGTTAAATATCCTTAGTAAATATTTTTTGACAAAGTATTTTCTTATATAAAAGCTTTAGTAACTTTTTGCGACTATACGAGTTAATACTTCGCTGGGGGCCTGGGGCGGGCGTAGCGCCCCAGCAGGGGGTTTGGGGGACTGGTCCCCCAATAGAAATCATGGATTCCAATGAATATCTATGAAGCAGAAGTATTTATTTGAAAGATTAACGAATACAATTTGATCGCTAAAAACCTTACATTGAGGGAATTTGACAGAATCGGCTATAATTTTTGATTATTATTAGGAAATAATCAAGCTATAGCCGTCTAGACAAGAGCTTCAGAATTTAGAAATGGCAAGGGTTTTCCCAAACTGACAAAAGAGAGATCAGTTCGTCAGTAGTATCAGTTAACTCCTTAAACAAAGTTAAAATCAGAATAAAGATCAACATCAGTTGTGTTGACCACAAAAGCAACGAGATCTCCTTGATAAGCAACATTGGTGCCGCCTTCAAATTCACTTACTGTATAATCCTCTACTGCACCAAAGGCAACTAATTTATCTCCTTCGGCCGAGTCAAAATCAGTAATCTTAGCAAAACTATCACCTTGATAATAAGCTTCAACAGAATCACCTAAAACAAATTTATCTGCGCCACTACCACCTGTAAGTCTATCGATTTCATTGCTATAGTAATTTTGATTAGAACCAATTAAGGTATCATCCCCACCATTACCTTCGAGAATATTGTCATGGGAATCACCAATAATCCTATCTGACTGATTAGTTCCCGAAACATGACGGAAGTTCACTACTTGAAAATCTTGCTCTCCTAGTACAGGAATATTTTTGATTTTGATTTGTTCCGCAGATAAATCCACATCGAGATAAGCCGTATCCCCAGGAGCAGAACTGGCATCGATTTTATTCGATTCCGCGATCGCGCCTACAATTCTCTCCACATCAACTAGCAGATCGCTTTGACCATTAGCCTTCTCGATAACTCCAACGGGAGTAAGAGTTATAGCTTCGCCAAACTCAGTGTAATCAATCGTATCAAACTTATCTCCACCATCTAGAGTGTCATTGCCTTCTCCACCATAGATAATGTCATAACCATCATGACCTTCCAGAACATTATCATGGGAATCACCGCGGAAAATATCGTCTTGATTTGTCCCGGAGATATCACGAAAATGTTCCATCTCAAAGTTGAGATCGCGAAGTTCCGCGATGCCTTCCACGGTCATTCTATTAGCTGATAAATCGACATCAAGATAAGCGTCATCTCCTGCTGAAATTGCGTCAATCTTATTGTTGTGTCCTACTGCACCAACAATTTCTTCAATATCGATTAATAAATCAGTTTTTCCATTAGCTTTTTCCACAATTCCTGTGGGCGTAACGGTTATAGCATTTCCAAACCCAGTGTAATCGACAATATCATAGCCCTCTCCACCATCTAGGGTGTCATTACCATCATGACCTTCGAGAATGTTATTGAGATCATTGCCAATGATACGATCTGATTGATTGGTACCGGAGACATGGCGGAAATGCTCCATCTCAAAGTTAAGATCTCCCAATCCAGGAATATCTTTTACCGTCATTCTGTTCTCAGATAAATCTACATCAAGATAAATACTATCTCCCGAAGCTGTAATAGCATCAATCCGATTCTCTTGCCCTGCTGCACCAATAATCTTTTCAACATCGACTAATAAATCAGTTTTACCATTAGCTTTCTCCATAATTCCAGTTGGAGTCATAGTTACAACCTGACCAAACCCAGTGTAATCGACAATATCATAGCCCTCTCCACCATCTAGGGTGTCATTGCCGTCATGACCTTCGAGAATATTGTCGTGATCATTGCCAATAATCCGATCTGATTGATTTGTTCCAGAGACATCACGAAAATGTTGGATCTCAAAGTTTAGACCGCCCAATCCAGGAATACCATTGACAATCAGTCTGTCCTCCGATAAATCTACATCTAGAGAAATGTCATCTCCTGCTGTAATGGCATCAATCTTATTCTCTTTTCCTGCTGCACCAACAATCTTTTCAACATCGACTAATAAATCAGTTTGTCCATTAGCTTTTTCGACAATCCCCGCGGGCGTAATCGTTATAGC
The DNA here is from genome assembly GCA_039190385.1 of Cyanobacteria bacterium P01_F01_bin.143. Classification (GTDB taxonomy): domain Bacteria; phylum Cyanobacteriota; class Cyanobacteriia; order Cyanobacteriales; family Xenococcaceae; genus Xenococcus. The sequence continues at coordinate 16,794 of JBCCYD010000024.1, forward strand.
TTGATCAAAAATACTATAATCAACGGTATCATAGCCTTCTCCACCATCTAAACTGTCATTCCCCAAACCAGCATAGATAAAGTCATTGCCATCATGAACTTCGAGAATATTATCATGGGAATCACCGCTGAGAATATCCTCTTGATTGGTACCAGAGACATGACGGAAATTTTCCACATAAAAGCTAAGAGCTCCCAATTCAGGAATCCCTTTGACAATCAACCGATTGGCAGATAAGTCTACATCTAGAGAAATATTATCTCCTGCGGTTATTGAATCAATCTTATTGTCTTGTCCTACTGCACCAACAATCTTTTCAATATCGATTAAAAGATCAGTTTTACCATTAGCTTTCTCAACAGTTCCAGCCGGGGTAATCGTTACAGCTTGTCCAAACCCAGTGTAATCGACCGTATCATAGCCATCTCCACCATCTAGAGTGTCATTACCGTCATGACCTTCGAGAATATTATTGTGATCATTACCAATTATCTTATCTGATTGATTGGTACCAGAGACATGACGAAAATGCTCCATCTCAAAGTTAAGATCTCCTAATCCAGGAATATCTTTCACTGTCATTCTATTGGCAGATAAATCTACATCAAGATAAATGCTATCTCCCGAAGCTGTAATGGCATCAATCTTATTGTCTTGGCCTATTGCACCAATAATCTTTTCAACATCGACTAAAAGATCACTTTGTCCATTAGCTTTTTCCACAATTCCTGTGGGCGTAATCGTTATAGCTTGATTAAAACTAATATAATCAACAGTATCATAGCCATCTCCACCATCTAAACTATCATTCCCGAAACCTCCATGGATAAAGTCATTACCATCATTCCCTTCTAAGATATTGTCATGAGAATCACCTCTGAGAATATCCTCTTGATTTGTACCAGAGACATGACGAAAGTTTTCCACCTCAAATCTAGTAGCTACCAATTCAGGAAGACCGTTAGCATTTAGTCGATTAGCAGCTAAATCTACATCGAGAGTAGCTGTATTCCCAGCGGTACTCGCATCAATCTTATTCTCTTGTTCTGCTGCACCAATAACCTTTTCGATATCGATTAATAAATCACTTTGCCCATTAGCTTTTTCAACAATTCCCGTGGGCGTAAGAGTGACAGCTTGTCCTAAGTCAGTGTAATCCGCAGTATCATAGCCATCTCCACCATCTAGAGTGTCATTCCCGACATTAGCATTGAATATTTGACTATTTCCCAGGCGAGAATCTCCATGATGAAGTGTTAACAACAAGTCAATCGAGGAAAAAACTCCGTGCATTTGACTATGGACATGATGAAGATTTGTGCTAACGATATTCATCATGTCTAGATTGACATTTAAAAAATTGGTATTTTCGATACTGGCACTACTTTGAAAGGTATCGTTGCCATCACCACCGTTTAAAGAATCATCCCCAGTTCCTCCATTGAGGATATCATTCCCAGCAAAGCCAAATATAGTATCAAAACCATTGCCGCCATAGAGATGATCATCGTCATCTCCACCATCAAGGGTGTCGTTGCCATGACCCCCGAAGAGAAAGTCTGAGCCCGCTTCTCCAATTAGAGAATCATCGCCATTGCCCCCCAGAATAAGATCGTGATTTTCTCGGCCATTAAGCGTATCGTTTCCCGCCAGTCCGAGAATGTAGTCTAAACCATCACTACCAAAAAGTGCATCATGGCCTAAGGTCCCTAAAATGAGATTGCCATACAATGTGTTAAAAAAAATCATTTGTTTATCGTTTTTTTATATCAACTTGGGATTGCTTTTTTAAATGAATCTAAGCAATGTCTTATACGTATAAATACTAGCGATAGCATAGGATGGTTGGGATATTATTTAAAATAAGAAGCACTGTAAAGTTTGTCGATTCTTTGAAGAATATGTTGCGATATGTAACGTATATAGTTTGACTCAAAAAAGCTGAGCGCTAATCAAGAAGCAATTTTGCCCAATCTTGTGGGGTATTGCAATTGAACAAAATACTGCGATCGCGGACGGCCAATTCCATCACGGTATTTTCCTGTAACCAATGTTGAAAAGATCTGCCGCCCCGCTCTAGATAATCTTGAATTGAAGAGCGACAATTAGTCCGATAAAACCCACATAGAGGTTCCCAACCCTTAGCGTGACGAGGTAGCAACGCGATCGCCTCAGGAGGCACATCCTTTAAAGTGGCACACCATCTTGTTATCTCATCAGAATTGAGGCGGGGTAAATCACAGGCGAGTAACAAAACCCATTCTGTTTTAACTATCTCTAATCCCTGATAAAAACCAATTAGAGGACAATTCGACTTAGTTTCTGGATCAACTAAAATTTCTTGAACCCAATAAACAGAAGATAAGTCAACAATATTACGATATTTTTCTACCCAAGGTGTCACAATGTAAACCCAATTTACGGATTCTTGAGCTACATTACAGACGTAAGATAATAAACTTTGTTTTCTCATAGTTAGCAAAGCCTTATCTTGACCCATGCGAGAACTCTGTCCGCCAGCTAAAACAATAGCTGTCAGGAGCTGTTTTTCTTTTGACATCATAGTAAGCTCATGAATGATTTATCTTCAGTGTCAGACAAAAAAGCACAACAACAATTATGGATTTATCTGTTGCCAATAGTAGGAATTGTGCCCTCTATCTGGACTTTATATCGAGGAAAAGCTAGTGAGGAATCACAAAAAACGAGTCGTTTATCTCTCATATTAGTCTTATCTTGGTCAATAGCATATATTTCATTGTTTGTTAGTGCTAATCAAACTTCAGATATTTTGGCTTTTAGGCTACTTTATGCTAATGCCCTAATCACAACAGGTTATTTTTTAGTCTGTTTAGGCCTGATGTTTCGCTTGCTCCAAGGGAAATCTCCCTATTTGCCTTTAGTTAATGTCTTGAGTAGCATAAAAACGAAAAAAAATCTACCTTAAATCTTGGATTTTAAGCTACTAATTTTTAACTATCGAGCTAAGATTATGGTGAGATTATCTAGAATTTATCCCCATATCAAATAATGTAATTTAGCCTATAGTTTGAGGCTAACACTTTCCCCTAATTAGACCATGTTTATAGTTTAATTAATTTGTGTTTAAATACCTATCTTTGATAAAGTTGGGAAATTAAGAATATTTATTTGCATAAAAATACCTATATATCTGTATCAAAAATCTTATAAATTGCATCTTGTGAGGATGAAAAGTGTCAGTGCCCAAACTTTATAAATCAACTAACCAAACCAAAAAGTTACAACCTAGAGTGAAATACAAAAAATATAAAAGACATCAGTCCAATCGAGGACGGAATATCTTTCTGGGGTTTGCTTTAGCAATTGTTTCGATGACTTCTGCTGCTGCTGGAGCTTTGCTGGCAATCACTTTTTCCGAATCCTCGATGCTACAACAGGCGAAACTCAGCCTTGAAGAAGAAAAGGTTTTTAGTCAAGAAGAAACTGTCGAACTAAGTAGCTTATCTATCCCAGAATTATCTCGCCCCGTAAATATATTGGTTCTAGGAATTAAGGTTTTAACTTCAGATTTAAAAACCCAAGAGGTTTCCGAAGATTTAGGATATCACGCCTTGGTAAATTCTTTTGAAGGTCTGAGCGACACCATGTTACTCGTTCGTTTTGATCCGACCCAAGAAAAACTTACGGTTCTCTCTATACCTAGAGACACTCGCACCTATATAGATGGCTATGGTGTTACCAAGATTAACCATGCCAATTATGAGGGTGGCCCTGCTTTAAGCGCTAGTACTGTAAGTGAATTGCTCGGCGGGGTAGAAATAGATCGCTATGTACGAGTCAATGTGCAGGGGATTGAAAAGCTCATTGATGCTCTTGGGGGTGTAACCGTTGATGTTCCCAAAGACATGAAATACAACGATTTTAGTCAACATTTCTATATCAATCTGAAAAAGGGTGAACAACATCTAGATGGGGACAAAGCAGTTCAGTTTTTGCGTTTTCGCTACGATGGGTTAGGAGATATTTCTCGTGTCCAAAGACAACAAATGTTGATGCGCTCTGTGGTTGAGCAAGCTCTCAGACCAGCGACAATTGTCAAAATTCCTAAGATATTAGATGTGGTGAAGTCTCATTTAGATACTAATTTGACAGTCAAAGAATTGATGGCCCTATCTAGTTTCGCGGCAAAATCTGAACGTTCCAATGTGCAGATGATTATGCTCCCTGGAGATTTTAATAGTCCTGAAGCGAAGGTAAGTTATTGGCTTCCTGATGAGCGTCGAATTCAAAAAGTGGTAAGGCAACATTTTGATGTTTATCCCGATAATTATGATAGTTGGGAAACTCGTGAGCTGACTGGGGTTCGGATCGCAATTCAAAATACTTTAGAAAATGAGCGTCCTGCGAGGAAATTGTTAGCGGCACTCCAGGAAGCTGGCTACAATCGAGTTTATATCACCAGGAATACCTCAGAACCTTTGAATATTACTAAAATTATTGCTCAAGCGGGGGATGATGTAGCGGCGAAGAATATTCGATCGCAATTGGGAGTAGGCGAAGTTTTGGTAGAAAGTACCGGAGTTCTTAGTTCGGATATTACGATTCAAGTGGGTCAGGATTGGGAAGATTATTTGGCAATTGATGAATTATCCATTATGAGTAATGATCAGTAGTTCATTAAGTAATAAGTAATGAGTAATAAGTATTTAGTTACTGATGAATACTAAATCGAATAGAGAAAAACTTGATACTGCGACTTTGCTAATTTCCTGTGCCGATCGCCCGGGGATAGTCGCTAAGATTGCTAATTTTATTTATGCCAATGGGGGCAATATAATTCATGCAGATCAGCATACAGATTTTAATAGTGGTTTGTTTTTAAATCGAGTGGAATGGCAATGGGATGGGTTTAACTTATCTCGTCAGGCGATCGCCGATGAATTTAATGAGATCGCGAAACCCTGGGATGCCCAATGGCAAATCCATTTCTCGGATAAGATTCCCCGCATGGCAATTTGGGTCACAAAACAAAATCATTGTTTGCTTGATTTACTCTGGAGATGGCAAGCCAAGGAACTAAAGGTAGAGATTCCCCTAATTATTAGTAATCATAATTCTCTAAGCGCGATCGCCAGCCAATTTGGCATTGATTTTCACCATATTCCCATTACCAAAGCCAATAAGCTCGAACAAGAACAAAAACAATTAGCTTTACTCGCAAAATATCAAATAGACTTAGTAATCCTGGCCAAATATATGCAGATTCTTAGTCCCTATTTGGTTGATAATTTTCCCAATATCATTAATATCCATCATTCCTTTTTACCTGCATTTGCCGGAGCCAAGCCCTACCATCGTGCCCATGAGCGGGGCGTCAAAATTATTGGAGCTACTGCCCATTATGTGACCAAAGACTTGGATGAGGGTCCCATTATCGAGCAAGAAGTGGTCCATGTCAGTCACCGAGATAATGTGTCGGATTTTATTCGTAAGGGTAAAGATTTAGAGAAATTAGTTCTCTCCCGTGCCGTTAGATGGCACCTAGATCATCGTGTATTAGTTTATGGCAATAGGACTGTAGTGTTTTAATGCTTGACTAAAATTATCTAAGAATTTTTACCTAAACTATGTATTCACACCAGAAAACAATGAATTACTAGTTAATGGCTGTGCTAGAATCTCCATTACAAGGGCAAGCAGTAGGTGATGGAAGAAAGTCATGTTTGAACGCTTCACAGAGAAAGCTATTAAAGTAATCATGTTAGCCCAGGAGGAAGCACGCCGCCTGGGACATAACTTCGTTGGCACAGAGCAAATTCTTCTGGGCTTAATTGGCGAAGGAACTGGAGTAGCCGCCAAGGTACTTAAATCTATGGGCGTCAATCTTAAAGATGCTCGGATTGAAGTTGAAAAAATCATTGGTCGTGGTTCTGGTTTCGTGGCAGTGGAAATTCCTTTCACTCCTAGAGCCAAGAGAGTTCTAGAACTATCTCTAGAGGAAGCTCGTCAATTAGGACACAACTATATCGGAACAGAACATCTACTGCTCGGTTTAATTCGAGAGGGTGAAGGGGTTGCTGCTCGGGTGTTAGAAAATCTAGGAGTTGATCTTTCTAAGGTTCGCACCCAAATTATCAGGATGCTCGGCGAAACTGCTGAAGTGGCTACTGGTGGTGGCAGCTCGGGAAGAAATAAAACCCCGACACTTGATGAATTTGGCTCTAATTTGACCCAAATGGCAGCAGATGGCAAATTGGATCCTGTCGTCGGCAGACAAAAAGAAATCGAACGAGTTATTCAAATTCTCGGACGGCGTACCAAAAATAATCCTGTCCTGATTGGGGAACCTGGAGTTGGTAAAACTGCGATCGCAGAAGGTTTAGCTCAGCGGATTGCCAATCAAGATATCCCGGATATTTTAGAGGAAAAACGAGTCGTTACTCTCGATATTGGCTTATTAGTTGCAGGAACTAAATATCGTGGAGAGTTTGAGGAAAGACTCAAAAAAATCATGGACGAAATTCGTCAAGCGGGCAATGTAATTCTCGTAATTGACGAGGTTCATACTCTAATTGGTGCTGGTGCAGCCGAAGGCGCGATCGATGCGGCGAATATTCTCAAACCAGCTTTAGCTCGGGGTGAGTTGCAATGTATTGGTGCGACAACCTTAGATGAGTATCGTAAGCATATTGAACGCGATGCGGCCCTAGAGCGTCGTTTCCAGCCTGTAATGGTTGGTGAACCGACTGTGGAAGAGACCATCGAAATTCTTTACGGTTTGCGCGAACGCTATGAGCAACATCATAAGTTGAAAATTTTAGATGAAGCCTTAGACGCAGCAGCGAAGTTGTCGGATAGGTATATTAGCGATCGCTATTTACCTGATAAAGCGATCGACTTAATTGATGAGGCGGGTTCTCGGGTTCGTTTAATTAACTCCCAATTGCCTCCAGCAGCCAAAGAATTGGATAAAGAGTTGCGCGGAGTTTTAAAAGAGAAAGACGATGCGGTGAGATCTCAGGATTTTGATAAAGCTGGGTCTTTGCGCGATCGTGAAATGGAAATCAAAGAACAAATTCGTAATATTGCTTCGGCGAAGAAAAGCGAAGAAGATGCAGAAACCAATTCTCCTTTCGTTGATGCAGAAGAAATCGCTCATATCGTAGCTTCTTGGACTGGGGTTCCAGTTAACAAGCTCACTGAAACTGAATCGGAAAAACTCTTGCATATGGAGGATACACTCCACCAGCGCATTATTGGCCAAGAAGATGCCGTCAAAGCAATTTCTCGGGCAATTCGTCGGGCCAGGGTTGGTTTGAAAAATCCTAATCGTCCGATCGCCAGTTTTGTCTTTTCTGGGCCAACAGGTGTTGGTAAAACTGAGTTGACCAAAGCTCTAGCGACGTATTTCTTTGGTTCGGAAGAAGCGATGATCCGTTTGGATATGTCGGAATATATGGAACGCCATACTGTTTCTAAGTTGATTGGTTCTCCTCCAGGATATGTGGGTTACAACGAAGGTGGACAGTTGACTGAAGCGGTTCGTCGTCGTCCTTATACTGTGGTGCTTTTTGATGAGATTGAAAAAGCCCATCCCGATATTTTCAATATGCTATTGCAGATTTTGGAAGATGGTCGCTTAACTGATGCCAAGGGTAGAACGGTAGATTTCAAAAATACTCTATTGATTCTGACTTCTAACATTGGTTCAAAAGTCATTGAGAAAGGTGGCGGTGGATTAGGTTTTGAGTTTGAAGATAATGCGGCAGAATCCCAATACAATCGGATTAAATCCCTAGTTAATGAAGAGCTGAAAAACTATTTCCGTCCTGAGTTCCTCAATCGTTTGGATGAGATTATTGTCTTCCGTCAGTTAACCAAGGATGAGGTCAAGGAAATTGCCGAAATCTTGCTCAAAGAGGTCTTTACTCGTTTGACAGAGAAGGAAATCGATCTCGAAGTGACAGACAAGTTCAAAGAGCGCTTGGTTGATGAAGGGTTTAATCCTGCCTATGGGGCGCGTCCCTTACGTCGAGCAATTATGCGTTTGTTGGAGGATGTTCTGGCAGAAGAGATTCTTTCTGGTCGTCTGGGAGAAGGTGACACTGCGGTGGTTGATGTTAATGAGGAAGGAAAAGTTAAAATCTTACCTCAGCTGAAGAAGAAAGAATTGTTACCTTCTTCGTAAATATGTTAGCTTCAGCAAAAGTTATTAATTAAATTTAGTAGTAGGGAATTCGTTTTCTCTACTACTGTTTTTATTTAATCTGTTTTTTCTTCGTTAAGATTTAAAGTTTCCGGAATTTTTAGAATTATATTTTCTATAGTAGGAAGTGTCCAAAGTATAAGATTAAGTCCCAAAAGTACGAAAAAAATTGTCGAGCCAAGATTTTCCCTAACCGAAGAGCTTGATATAATCGATAGACTTAATGATTTATTCCATAAAGAAATATTTCGTTTGATAAGTATACCCTTCCAAAAAATCATATCTTTTTTACCAAAAGACATAATAAATAATTTATTGGGGACTTTGCCTTGACTAATTTGATAAAAATAAGCAGCAACTTTATATGCTTTAAGCGATTCAAATAATTTAGCAAAAGATAGATAAGTAGGTAATAAAATATTTTGAGAACTATCTCTCTTTACAATCAAGTGCAATTTTTGAAGCATATCTTGCCAGAGTATATGATTGCATTTAAAACCATTTGGATTATATGTAAGTGAGGTATCTGATCGCTTTAGTTCTTGAATTAAATTATGAATAATTTCCAAATCTTGCTCGACTAATTTCGGGACTTGAAATAGAGAATTAGACCAAATACTATTAGAATTTGCTAATAACTTATATAATCTGTCTGTATTTTCTTGTTCTTGCAAAATTTCATCTAACAAATATACTATTCCCGATTCTAATAGTTTCTCCAAAGTATCTTTTTTATCATAAGGAAACGCTTTTGAAAACTGTACTTGGAAATCCAAAGAAAGCTTTATAATATCATTATTATGTCCACAGCTTAACCAATATAAAAAATTTGGCAAAGTTTCAGGAATAATTATTGCCTGTAATGTTATTAATCTTACTATTGAAGCACTATAAATTTTTTGTTGTATAGCTCTTTTAGCTCCTTCTGCCTCAAATAAACTTTCCCAATAATCAAAGGGTATTTGTCCATTTTCTGCTACGGTTGCAGCCATTCCTTGGGCGATATCATTAACGGCTGCTTCACTTACTGAGCTACTACTCATCAACCTTTTAATATTCGATTTGAGCCTTTGAACATCAAAATTAACAGGTGCTGCTGAAGCTGTAGAACTAGCAGCATTATTGAAAAAACGCACAGCACGATCACTAGCTGCTTTAATTACAATAAATGCTCCAGGAATCTCCAAAGCTTCGACATTGACAGCCCAAGAAATAGGTTGGCTTAGATGACTCGCCTTATAATTGGATAACATGTTAATTTGCTGAAAATTATAGGGAGAATTAGGCGAGAAAACTATCGGTGCATCACGTTTATCGAGCCAATTAGGAACAGGAGGAAAATCAGGGCGTGTTACTTGTAATTTGAAGGCTTCACCTACTTTCTTTTGTTCCAGTGGATTAAAAACTGGCTTGCGCTTAGTTGCATTCTCAAATTTTTCCATCCACGCCAAAATTTTCCACAGGCTATCTTTTCCTTCACTAAGAAAATAACGATAGACAGAAAAAGTGCGCCCCCTATCATCTCTACCGCGACTAACTATTGCAACTACCGACCAACTTCGAGGTTCTTCTGGAGTGGCTGCTACGACACGCCCAATTACTGCTAGTTCATTACTATTAAAACCTTCCGCCACGGCAAATAGTTTATTAGCAATTGCCCGCTCTACATTATAAGGAACCTCAGGGAGGGTAAAGTTCATATACTGTCCCGTGAAACCTTTCGATATCCATTCACCATTATCAGTTCTCTCAAACTGGATCCCAGTGCTAA
>JBCCYD010000025.1:0-26680 GCA_039190385.1 Cyanobacteria bacterium P01_F01_bin.143
ATGATGCGATCGCAAGCGTTCTCAATCAAACCTATACTAATTACGAAATAATCGTTATTGATGATGGCTCAACAGATCATACTTTTGAGATAGTAGAAAAATATCAAGATAAAATCTCTTATATTTATCAAGAAAATCAAGGAGTTTCTGCTGCTAGAAATAAAGGATTATCCTTGGCCAAAGGAGAATTTATTGCTTTTTTAGATGCGGATGATCTCTTCATGGCTCATAAACTAGAAAAACAAGTAGAAGTTTTTGAGCAGCAACCAGAATTAGGCATTGTCAATAGTGGTTTTCGCCTTATCAGAGCCAATGGTGAATTTATTGCCGATATCAAAAGATGGGAAACTATTCCTGATTTGACCATAGAGACTTGGATTTTATATAATCCTGTTTTGCCTTCGGCAATGATGTTTCGTAAAACATGGCTAGAAAAGGTTAATGGTTTTGATCCTCGTTGGTGTTTTAGCGAAGATGTCGATCTCGTTTTTCGCTTAATTGCTCAAGGATGCCAAGGAAAATGGCTACCTCAGCTCACAACCTATTATCGCAGACATGATCGCAATGCAACGGCAGTAAATCATCTCAAACAAGCTCAACAAGCTGAAGCTATGCAAGATAATTTCTTCTCTCGCCAAGATTTACCAGAATCAATTTACAGTTTAGAAAAGCGATTTCGATTTTCTAATTTTACTTGGTTAGCTTGGCTTTGCTATCAGGGTGGTCTCCCCAAAGAAATGGCTAAATACTTACAAAAATCTCAATCCTATACTAGTTTTTCCTGGTCAGAAACTATTGTGCAATGGATTAAATCTTTTAAAAATTGTACTGAACTATATGGCCATAGTTTTGATGCTTATACTTTGAGCCAGTTACCAGAATGGCAAGCAATTATTGCCCGCTTGCAAGTTTCTCCTTTATTTAATCAACATTATCAAAAAATTGCTAATTATCAGCAATTATTATCTGTAAACTCAGAGAAATCTCAAAGGGATTTATCTGCTAGAAATTATTATTATTTGGGATGTGATATTTCAGCCCAAGGAGATCTAGAACAAGCAATTATATTACTACGTAAAGCTGTTGAGTTAGAACCTAATAATGGTCGTTATAACAATGAATTGGGAAAAGCTTTTGAAGGTAAATATGATTTAGCAGATGCGATCGCCTGGTATCGCAAAGCATTACGCCTCGAACCTAATAACCCAAAATTTACCCAAAATTTAGAACGAGTTTTCCGATTGCAAAAACAATGGCAAGAATTAACGAACTATTGCCAAAAGCTTCACAATCTCAAATTATCGCCAAAAAAACTCAAATTATTAATGATTTTTCCCTACACTCCCTATGTTTCGGCCAAAGGGGGTGGGGCAATTCGGATGGTTGAACAGCTTAAATATTTTGGTCAACATCATCATTTAACCGTCATTGCTTTTATTTTTGAAGAAGTAGATTATGCCCTGGAAGAACAACTTCAGCCCTATTGCGATCGCGCTTTTATGGTCAAACTAGGTAATCCCATGAGTCACAATCTAGGAAATAAACAACGGCAAGTTCATAACTTAAAAACTTGGAATATGTGGAAAATTTTACAACAATTAAGTCAAATTGATTTTGATATTGTCTTTTTTGAGTTTATTTTTACCGCAGCTTATTATTCCTTATTTAGCGATCGCGTTGTTGTCCTGCAAGAACATAATATTGAATCGAAATTACTCAAAAATTGTCAGCAAACTCATGATAAAAAAATAATTGCCGATTTAGCCACAGAAGTCGCAGCGATTCAACCCTTCGTTAATGCAGAAACTGAATATGAAAAGCTGAAAAATTATGAAACCCAGATATGGCCAAAATTCCCCTTACGAACTGTCGTGAGCCTAGCCGACAAACAAGAATTAGATCAGCGCTGTAATATTGGAGAAACTATCATTGTTAAAAATGGTATTGATACTCAAAATATACAATTGATTAACAATCATAAATCTCAAAAAATATTGTATATGGGAACCATGAGTTACTATCCTAATATTGATGCTGTCTTATATTTTATAGAACAAATATTCCCTTTAATTAAAATAGAAGAGCAGACTATTTCTCTTTGTATTGCTGGCAGAGAACCACCTAGCATTATTCAAGAATTAGAACTATTCCATAGCAATATTGAAGTTATTGCCGATCCTGAAAATATGAGTTTAGTTGCCCAAGAATGTTTTCTTACAGTTGTTCCTTTACGTCATGGTAGTGGCACGCGGATTAAAATTCTGCATGCTATGGCCATGGGTTTACCTGTAGTTTCTACTACCATAGGTTATGAAGGTTTAGAAATGATTGATGGCGTACATTTATTAGTTCGAGATCAACCTCAAGATTTTGCCGCAGCGGTGAGGCAAATTTATCAGGATCAAAAACTATGGAAAAAACTCAGAAAAAATGGACGGCAACTAGTAGAAGAAAAATATGATTGGCAACAAATATTTGCTGAATATGAAACAGAACTTTTGGCTAGAATTCCAGAAAAGTAGAGACGTTGCATGTGTAGAGACGTTGCCCTAAAGGATTAGCTTCGCGTCCATGCAACGTCTCTACGGAAGTAGGAAGTATAAATTTAAACTCCCTCTTTAACTTCTTCGATTGTCCAGGAATCGTGATCTACTAAGTTCAAAAGTTTCTGATGATATTGAATTAATGTAGGACGATGACCCACACTGACAAAGGTTGTGCCTAGCTGTTGTAAATAATTATAGAGAGTTGCCTCATTCTCCACATCTAGAGCACTGGTTGCTTCATCTAGGATAATATATTGGGGTTTGTTGACTAGGATACGAGCAAAAGCAAGACGTTGTTGTTCTCCCAAAGAAAGTACATCTGACCAATCTCTTTCCGCATCTAAACCACCAAAACGTTCGGCCAAGTCTGGTAAATTGACTTTTTCTAATACCTGGTATAATTCCTGGTCAGAAATATTTACCTCATTAAGAGGATATATTATTTGACTGCGCAGATTACCGAGAATTGTATAGGGTTTTTGAGGCAAAAATAGTATTGTACTGAGTTCAGGACGGGTGATCGAACCTGTGCCCGAATTCCATAAGCCAGCGATCGCTCTTAGTAGAGAACTTTTCCCGCCACCACTAGCTCCCATAATAAGCAAACTTTCTCCTGTTTCTAGTTTTACGGAAAGATCTTTAATTAAGGTTTGATGATAGTTGGGAGTTTGCAGAGTGAGATGTCTTACATTCAAGAGATTGCCTTCTGTTCTATCTATAGTTGGACGTTCTAAGTTGCCATCAGCAGAACTTTTCTCTGTAGAATCTAAGTAAGCAGCAAATGAGTCTAAACGATCAATACCCGCGACAAAGGCTGTTAATGATTCAAAACGACTAATGATCAAATTTAGAGAGAAGAATACACGAGTAAAGGCAATTTCTGCTTCTCTAACTTTTCCGACTTCAAAATCCCCTGATAATACAGAGGGAGCGACGACCAAAACAGGAATAATATCGGGTAAAAACCGATAAGCATTACTAAATGTTCCCAGATATAATTCTTGCCAAAGAATCAAGAGATTAAAGTTATCAAATACAGTGTCAAAAACTTGCCTTAACTTATTGGATTCTTGAGTTTCTCCTTGGTAAAAAGCAATTGATTCTGAATTTTCTCTCACTCTCACTAAGCCAAAACGAAAATTCGCTTCTTTTTTAAGTTGATCGAATCTAATTTTGACTAATTTATTCCCAAAGAAGCCAACAGCAACTGAAGTTCCTAGTATGGAATAAATAACTAGAGCAAATACTAAGTTATGGGATATTTGCCAAAGTGCTTGACTAAAAAATATAACTTGTAAAACAGAATTGACGATAACTAAAAGAAAGCGCAACGAATCCTGGGTAAAGCCCTGAATATCCTGGGCTATTCGTTGATCTGGATTATCAATATTAGTATTGAAATTGCCCAATTCATAGAAATTTCGATTTTTGAAATAGCGATCTATAAAATGGTGAGTTAACCATCTACGCCAATAAATGCCTAATTTACTTTGTACGTAGCTAAAGCCAGCAAATAAAGGTACATAGACAACTAAAATAATCAAAAAGATGCGAATAGTATGCCAAAACCTATCCACATCTTGGCCAGATAGAGAGGAGAGAATCTCACCCTGCTGCTGACTTAAAAGAACACTTAGCTGAGAATAGGCTACTAATAAAATGAATAATAGGGCCAGTAATGATAAAGCACCTTTTTTTTCACTGCCAAACCAATAAAGTTTTGCGATCGCCCAGAATTTCTTAAATACTTGTAAATTAAACCTTTTCATCATGAGGCGTATTATAACTTTTCCTTAACTAGGTAATCTAGTAATCCCGAACAACAATCGAATAGTAAATCGATGACATAATTAAAACCGTCTTGACCACCGTAATAAGGATCTGGAACTTCCTTATCTTTATGGGTTGTAGCAAAGTTGCAGATCATCTGTACTTTATCTTGATATTCCCCGACGCGATCGAGATAAATAATATCTTGATAGTTAGAGCGATCCATGGCTAGAATGAGGTCGAATTTCTCAAAGTCCAAAGCTCGAAATTTTCTAGCTTTGCCCACTAGCTCAATTCCTTGTTTTTGAGCTGCCGCATTCATGCGACGATCTGGAGCCGAACCAATATGGTAAGCCGAAGTTCCCGCAGAATCGCAAGCAACCTGTTTATCTAAAGCCCTTTCTTTTATAAGATGATTCATAATATTTTCGGCGGAGGGAGAACGGCAAATATTCCCTAAACAAACGAATAGTAATTTGTAAGTCATAAAATAGTTAAGAATTCTTAAGATCTGCTGTCGATTACAGTTTAGCTCGCCAGAGTAAATGTATCACAGAGTTGACGATAGCAATAATAACAGTTATCTAAATAGTAGAGATCAATAATAAAAGTATAAAAAATCATTATGTTTAAATCAAAACCTCGGGGACATTACATGTTCGGTAAGCGCAAACCTAAACCACGTCGCAATTGGACTTGGCTATGGTTGCTGGTATCTGCTGTTTTGTCGTTGTTGGTTTTGGAGTTGCTGACTCGTATTTATATCGATCTTTCGGGAAAACGAGAAGAGTTTGCCCAGGCTATTAGTGAGCCGGATATTGCCGAGTCTTATCAATTAAAATTTCTCGATCAGAAGGGTAATTTACTGGAGGGGATATCGAATACAGGAAGTTTGATTGCTCAGCAAAGGCTTTCGGTGGGTTATCAATTGGTTAAGAATCAAGAAAATGCTTATTGGCAAATTAATGAACAGGGTTTTCGCGATCGCGATGCTCTACCAATTACGAAACCTGAAGACGAAATTAGGATTTTTATTTTAGGTGGGTCAACCGCTTTTGGTTATGGAAGCACTAGTAATGAAACCGCGATCGCAGAACAATTAGAAGCTCGTTTACAACAACGCCTACAACAGCAGCAACAAACTCCTCAACTTTATAAACCCGATGTTTTACCGGAAGATCCTGAACTCAGAGCAGAAGCCCTTCAAAGAACATCTAAATTAAAATCAGGTAAGTATCGTGTGATCAATGCGGCAGTTCCTGGTTATGCATCGGGTAATCAATTAGCGCAATTAGCCCTGCAAGTTTTACCCTATCAGCCTGATTTAGTAATAGTATTAGATGGCTACGAGGATCTGATTTTATCTGGGGAAGAAACTGCGGCTCAAGTTCCCCAATTCAATGAAAAATTTGACACTAGATCTGATTATGTCAAAGTATCTACTAATAAGTTATTGCAACCTTTGGAAGATAAAAGTTATTTAGTTAAGGTCTTGCAAGATACGGTATTGCAGGTTGAGGTTCCCGAGAGCAAAACTGATTTGTTATTGAATACCAATGGTCAGCAATTGGCCTTATCTTTTCCTGATGATCCAGAAGAGTTACAGCGGAGAGTGGATCGTTATTTTCAAAATCATAAACAGATGGTCACTTTGTCAACGGGAAGTGGTGCTTCTGTTATTTTTGCGACTCAACCAGAGATTACGGGTCGCAAACCTAGTAAGCTGACGCCCACTGAAGGGGAGATTACGACTCAGTTGGGTAGAACTTATATTAAGAGAGTTAAAGATACTTATCCTCGTTTTGTGGGGGTTAATAATTATCTGGTCAAAATATTTCCTAAAAATGTGAAAGCTTTGAATTTGTATAATATGAGTGATAAATATCCTTCGCCTAGTTTTATTGATGCGATTCATTTAACAGAGCCGGCCAATGAGATGGTGGCGGAGCAATTGTACTACGCGATCGCGTCTTTTTCTAAGATGCAAGTTGTTCCTCGTCAGCCTGAGAAAATTGAGGAGAATTGAGAATTGAGAATTGAAAATTGAAAATGGAGAATTGGGAATTGAGAATTGAGAATTGCAATTATGGCAAATAACGTAGAAGCTGAGATTATTGATTTGGAAGCAAGACTGAAGACAGCAATGCTAGATTCTAATATCGAAGAGCTTAATAAGCTTATTTCAGATCAATTGATATTTACAGATCATTTAGGGCGAGTATTGTCCAAAGATGACGACCTGGAAGCACATAAGAGCGGCGAGCTTAACATTGACAAAATCGAGCTATCGGAACAAGTCATTAAATGTTTCGGCGATTTAGCTGTTGTTTCTGTATTGGCAGAGATAACTGGAAGCTACAAAGGAGTTTTATCGGAGGGTATTTATCGGTTTACTAGAATATGGACGAAAGAAGCAGGTCAATGGAAAATTATTACAGCTCATTCCAGTGCATTAACTCAAAAATAAATTATATGGGAAAGGAGCAATGGGATTGAGAGCGCGCGTCTTTTTCTAAGATGCAAGTTGTTACCCGTCAACCTAAAACTATTGAAGAGTAAAGAGAAATAATACGTAATTAATCTTAAAAAGAGTATTATATAGAAGAGAAAAAAACACTTGTTAAGTAAGTTGAGATTTTAGACAAAACAAGAACTATCATTGAATTAGTAAGCAGTGAAGTTAACCCTATTATTGATCTCTAAAATAAGGAAAAACATGTTTAAACATATTTTAGAAGAACTTACAAAGTTAATTAAAGCAATAGATTTTATCTCAGACGAAAATGCGAAAGAACTTGTGACTTCTATCAGTTTAAAAATAAGAGAAGAGCTAGGAGCTTGTACAGTTGATCTTTTATGGAAAGAAACAAAAGAAAAAATTTATGGAGGGACATATCTTAAAGTATTTTTGTCAGAGACTAATAGTGGACGAGGAAGAGCGGAAGGACGATTTGTTAATCAGGAATCTTTTGGAATATGGTCCAAAGTATATCGCGAGGGCAAGCCTATTTGGATTGAGGGTATTCAAAGCAAGCAACATGATAAATACATTAGTGGCAGCGGTAACGATAATTCCCTACGAGAAGGATACATTAGATTAACTGAACCTCTTGAAAATAAAAAAGGAGGGAGAATAGAATCATCTGATCTTGTCTTTTACGAAGACATAGATACTATTATTGTAATTCCTTTGTCTTATAGAGATACAATTTGGGGGGTTTACTCTATCGAGCTTGAAAGATACCAAAGAAACATTGAGCCTAACATCTTTAAGGAAATCTCTGATTTAGTGCAAGCAATGGCAATTGTCATCTGGAAGTCAGATGTAGAAACACAGAATTTAAAAGATACATCCCAAGCAATAGCTGATTTTAAGAAATCGATTATAGCTTCTCCTATAACTACTAGGCTAAATACATTTAGAATAGGCTTAATTGTTAGACCTTTTAACGGCGAAGAGTTTGAGTATGTACAGGATTATCTAAACAAATACTTACATAAAAAGGGTATACATTTATCTCACTACTCTCATCCTCCCAGTCAAGGAATTGTCATTAATAGTTTAATGGAAGAGATTAAGCGAACTCATTTTGGGGTCGCAGATATAACGGGAAATAGTCCCAACTGCCTTTTAGAGCTTGGGATGATGATGATATTAGGAAAGCAATTCCTAATCCTAAAGCGTAAAGATGATGAAACAGAAGTCCCGTTTGATATTAGTGCCTATCAATACTATAAGTATGAGATGCAAGGACCATCATTATTATTTTTTGAACCAGGAAAAAGAAATTCTTTGGAAATCGATCAAGTGCTGGATTTATTCATAAAAAGACTTGAAAAGAATAAAAGTTTTTCAGAGGCAAAACCTTATAAAGTCTAAATTCTCATCAATGTAATCACAAATATTTTTGCTTACTTTAGCTGCCACGCAGTATTAGTTTCCCTGGTAACATCTTTGACAGATAAAAGATTCATCAGCACAAACCAGAGAAAAGCATGAGTATCCAAAAGAAACCTCATGGCATATATTCCATAAAATCTTCTAAATGTACATCATCATCAACTACTATCTTTAGCGTTCCGATCGCACTTCCAGGCTGGCGTACTCCGTTTGCAATCTCTGGTTCCTCTGTTAATTGGGAAACAACGTTTGGCAAAGGATCATTAAAATCATCAGGTACAACAAACTCACCCTGAGCTAGACCAATAGGACGCTGTTTATTCTGTTTGCGATAGGATTCGACTATTCTGTCTATGTCTTCGTTGGTTAGAGGTGTTTCTGAAGTTACAGGCTGTTGTTTATATTCTAGAAATTCTACAAACTGACGAACTGAATTAAGTTGTTCCGTGGATAGTTTGTCTAGTTTTTGAGCTAACTCTTCTCGGATATTCGTCATGACTTTGTGATCGTGATCTCTCATCTTGATTGTAGAACATGACCAGCTTCTGTTGATGGAATAGTAACGGATAAATGGGATTGCGCGATCGCGACCCAGATTATAAACTGTGAGATATCAATATGTACGTACAACTAGAAGTTATCTCCATTGTCCCAACACGTTATAATTTTTCATTTACCGTGAAAGGGCTAGATGACAATAAATAAACCGAGACGAAGATTATTCTTGCTGGTTATTGGCATAATTCTAGGAATTGGTGTTTTTAGTAGCTTCAATTTATTCTCTGAGCAAATTTTTACTTGGTGGAATTGTCCCAACTCTTCTTCCCTAGTTTGCCAACCAGCTAATGCTAAAACCACTGAATCAACAGCCTCTGGTTATCATGGCGCAGTTGTCTCAACCCAAACAGAAGCCTCAGAAATTGGCTTGCAAGTACTTGCCGAAGGCGGAAACGCGATCGATGCTGCTGTCGCGATCGGTTATGGCCTAGCTGTTAGTGATCCCTGTTGCGGAAATCTTGGTGGTGGTGGTTTTATGTTGATTCATCTAGCCAATGGCGAAGAAACGTTCATTAATTTCCGTGAAACTGCACCCTTAGCCGCTACGACAGATATGTATCTTGATGAGCAAGGCAAGATTGTTAAAGGATTGAGTACCAATGGTTATTTAGCTGTAGGCGTCCCAGGAACAGTTAAAGGCTTGAATTATGCTTTGGATAAATATGGTACTTGGGAGCTAGAGAAAATTCTCACACCTGCGATCGCGTTAGCGGAAAAAGGTTTTGTTCTCCAGGAAGGTGATATCAAAATTTACCAAGCAGGCAAGAAGAGATTATTAGAGCCGAATGTCGCCGCAATCTTTCTCCAAGAAGATAATCAAGTTTATCAACCAGGAGATCTGTTAGTTCAGTCAGATTTAGCTAATAGCTTAAAATTAATTGCTCAAGGAGGAACTGACGCTTTTTATCAAGGAGCAATTGCCGAGAAAATTGTCACCGCCAGTAATAACAACCAAGGAATTCTCAGTTTAGAAGATTTTGCCAATTACCAAGTTAGTGAATATGAACCTGTTAGCTGTGATTATCGAGGATATCAAGTAACTTCTTCACCGCCCCCTGGAGGAGGAACAACTCTGTGTCAGATGTTGAACATTTTATCTGGTTATGATTTGTCCGATAAGGGCTGGAAAACTTCCGAAAGTTTGCATCCGATTTTGTCCGCCATGTTATTCGCTTTCAGCGATCGCAATCAATTTTTAGGAGATCCTGATTTTGTCGATAATCCCCTAGATAAGCTATTATCCCCAGACTATGCAGCTTCTCTGAGAACACAAATTCCTGAGTATAAGGCGATTCCTCCTGAATCAGTTTATCCAGCTATAGAGCCAGAAGGTACCAACACCACCCATTATTCGGTGATAGATAGTCAGGGGAATGCGGTTGCTGTAACCTATACCATCAATTCCTATTTCGGTGCGGGAGTGATTGCTCCGGGTACAGGTTTTCTGCTTAACAATGAAATGGATGATTTTACCAGTAAACCAGGAGAACCAAATCAATTTGGTTTACGCCAAGGCGCAACTAACAAAATTGAACCAGGAAAACGGCCTCTCAGTTCGATGTCACCAACCATAGTTAGTAAAGATAATAAGGTTGTTCTAATCACAGGAAGTCCTGGAGGTTCTACAATTCCCACTACTGTGTTGCAGGTTATTCTCAACGTAATCGATTATGGACTAGATATCAACAAAGCTGTTAATAATCCTCGTTTTCACTATCAAGGTCTTCCCGATCGCATTGTGGTCGAACCTGATGCTATTTCTGAGGCCGTAATCGAAGACTTGAAATTACGAGGTTATAATATTAAGCCTTCTAGAACTTATGGTGCCGCAGAATCAATTGCGATTGATCTCGACACGGGTTTGATCGAAGCAGCTAATGATAGTCGCAAATCCGCAGGAAAAGCTCTAGCTTACTAAAATAAATTGTTGGCTAATACGATCGCGTATCCGATCGCCCCAATCCTTGAACTTTCCGACAAACTCAGGTTTATCCAACCCCTCAAGCCACAAAATATGAGCATCTGCTCCTGTTTTGGGATAATAATTTTTGCGAGTTCCGGCAATCTTGAAGCCAAATTTTTTGTACAAACTCATTGCCACATCATTACTCGTGACCACTTCTAACGTTGCTCGATCCAACTTTCGCTCTACTGCATCTTGGAGCAAAGTATAAAGCAGCAAAGAACCTAAACCTTGGCGATGATAATCAGGACGAATTCCTAGCAAAGTTATATGAGATTCATCAACAATCGACCAATAACAACCAACGCCAATAATTTCACGATTAGCATCATCTCCTATTGATAAAGTCAGCAAAGTACTTTTGTCACTAGCAATTTCTCGTTTATAACCACCTTCTGTCCAGATACCATTAAAACAAAGCCGATCTAAAGCTAGTAGTTCTGGTACCTCTTCTACGATCGCATCTCTAATTCGTAATAATTCCATCCATCAATTATTAATCAATCCTTGAGTTTCTAAAGCTAAAGACAATACATTGGCCTCAATCCCTGCTTGTTTCCAAGCCTGAGACATTGCTGCTACCACTGCCTGTTCCGTTCCGCGATCGCATAAAGCCAATAACGTAGGGCCCGCACCACTAATAACCAGGCCATAGGCTCCTGCCGCGATCGCAGCTGCCTTAACTGCATCGTAACCACGAATTAATTTTTTACGATAGGGTTGATGCAACTTATCCTCCAAGGCCATAGCCAACCAATCTCGATTATTCGTTGCCAAACCCCTCAACAATAAGCCCATTCGAGAAATATTGAAAATACTATCACCGCGAACATAACTTGTTGGCAAAACAGAGCGAGCTTCTTCGGTTGACAATTCAAAATTAGGAATTGCGACCACAGGGACAATATCGTCATGCCAAGGAACTTCGCAGATTTGCCAGTTACTCGTTGCTCCCACCGAAAGCTGACAATTACCCAATAAAGCAGGAACCACATTATCCGGATGACCTTCAATCGCGATCGCTAAATCTCTAATCTCGTCATCAGATAAAGGCTCACCTGCCAAAGCATTTGCCCCCAGCAAACCTCCCACAATTGCCGTGGCTGAACTTCCCAAACCTCTAGCCAAAGGAACACCGAGTTTAATCAGAATATTCACCGATGGCGGCACACGATCAATCTTTTGATAGAGCTTAAGGAAAGATTGATAAACCAGATTACTTTTATCTGTGCCAACGCGATCGGCTTCTTCGCCCTCAACCGCGATCATTAAACCGCGATCGCCTTCTGCAAGGGAAAATTGAAACTCATTATATATAGTCAAGGCTGCACCAAGGCAATCAAAACCAACTCCGATATTAGCAGTGGTGCCAGGGATAATGATAGTTTTTTGGGTCATAGGTTAGGGGTTTGGGAGTGAGTAGCTATTATATCAGGATGCACTCACCATTAATTTCCCAACAGTGTCTTCATTTTTCACTTCAAATGTTATAAAATACTATCGACTCTTCAACAAAAACTCTTTACAAAACTGCAATTTAATCTCTGCAAAACTAAATTTTTATTAACTTTTATCAACGAAAAAATTTAATTCTGGGAATTGCTTGTAATTTGTTTTAACCTATGATATTATTTATTTCATGATGGGAATAGTGATGTTTTTCCTTGGAAGTTACCACTCCCATTATGAAGAATTGAAATTAGAGTACCATTGGCGATCGCTATTTGTCAAGCCTTATTTACTAAGCGCAACATTAATAAAAATTAAAAAATTTCTATGATTTGAATAACCTAAAATCAGTCCAAATTTACTTTCTTTGCGACACAAGGCTAAAATAGACTACAAATTGATTGAGGAAGTAGCAATGGAAACAATTCGCGTCCGTTCCCGCAGTAATGCTGAGGGAATTCTACATCTTGATGTCCCTGTTGACCTTAAAGATGCCGAATTGGATATTACCGTGACCGTAGAACTTGCGAATAAAGGAAAAGGTTATCCTCCAGGATTTTTTGAGCAGACCTACGGCAGTTGTCAGGATGATCCGATTGTTATTGATGAAGGCGGCATTTATGAAGAGGAAGAACTTCCGTAATGTATCTTCTCGATACCAATGTTTGTGTTCGCTACCTTAATGGACGTTCTCTTTTAGTTAGAGAGCGGCTACAAGCGACAAATACTGATGATATTTATCTTTGCTCTATTGTTAAAGCAGAGTTATTTTATGGAGCGATGCGGAGTAACAACCCAAAACGGACTCTTGAGAATCAAAAAAGGTTTGTCAATTTGTTTGCTTCTCTTCCTTTTGATGATGATGCAGCTTTGATTTATGGCAATATTCGCGCCCACTTAGCAAAGCAAGGGACGCCCATTGGCTCAAATGATCTACAAATTGCCGCGATCGCACTTTGTAATGATTTAGTTTTAGTAACTCATAACACTAGAGAATTTAGCCGTATTCCAGATTTGCACCTCGAAGACTGGGAAATTTAGAAATTAAGTGATCGCGTAGTGACTCACCTTGTCGAGGACGCGGAGTTTCAGGATTTATCTGATCGCGAACAATTAATCTCCCAATAGTATCTTTCTTGTTCACTTCCAATGTTATAGAATATTACTAACTCTTCAACAAAAACTCTTACGGAAGTCAAAAGTTAAAAGTCTTTTATGACCCGAATTTTCATCAGTCACAGTCATGCAGATCAGGTAATAGCAAAAAAGCTTGTAGATTATCTATTAGCAGCTCTAACAGTAGGAGATGCGGATATTAGATGTACGTCGGTATCAGGTCATAAGTTACCGCCAGGAAAAAATATTGAAGGTCAGTTAAAAAAGGAGATAAATGGAGACATAGCTTTGATCGGGATATTGACCCAAAGCAGTTTACGTTCTCAATGGGTATTGTTTGAATTGGGAGCAGCATGGGGAATGGGAAAGCTGGTAATCCCGGTTTTAGGAGCAGGAGTAAAAAAGGAAGATTTACCAGGGCCATTAAAAGGCTACATCCCAGTATCGATAGAAGATCAAGAAGTAGCATTTGCGCTCAATGACATGATTGGTGAATTGGCTTCAAATCTGAATGAAATAGAAGAGAAATTTAGAAATAGAAACAGTGCAGAAAGAATAAGAAATGAGTTGATTAGAGACTTCAAAGCTTGGAAACCTCAAATACCGCCTCAATCATCAGAGCTCGCTCAATCACAAGAAATAGAAAAGTTAGAAGCTCGAATACAAGAGTTGAAGCAAAATTTGTCAGAAGCACAATCGCAATTGAAGTCACAAAAGTTATCGCATAGTCAAGAATTACAAGATCAAGCACGAGAAATTAATTTAAAAGTTCAGCAGCTAGAACAAGAGTTAGCTAAAGCGAGATCTCAATTGGCACAAGTTCAAGAATCAGCGGTAAACGCTTCGAGAGCGCATAAGGATCAACTTCATAAGGAGCTAGAGCAAAAAGATAATGAAATAATGCGTTTACGAGAAAAATTAGTAGAGCAGAACCAAGTTGCCTCACAAAATCTCAAGAGCTTTAGTTTTGAGGTAGTTACAGTAAATGAAAAAGGACAAGAAATAAAGCGTGAGCCAAAACAAGCTAGCTATTTTGCTGAAAAGCTGGGAAATAATATTACTCTAGAAATGGTCTCGATTCCTGGTGGTAAATTCATCATGGGAACCGAAGACCAAGAAATAGAAAGACTGGTTAAGAAATTTGGATGGGATGGATATAGAAGAGAACAACCCCAACATGAAGTAACAGTTCAACCTTTCTATATGGGAAAATTTCAGATTACTCAAGCTCAATGGCAAGTGATCGCATCTCTGCCTAAATTAGAGCGTGATCTGGAGTTAGAGCCTTCCTCCTTTAACGGTGAGAACAGACCAGTGGAAAAAGTTTCCTGGGAAGATGCCGTAGAGTTTTGCCAGAGATTATCGCAAAAAACAGGAAACGAATATAGATTGCCATCAGAAGCAGAATGGGAATATGCCTGTCGTTCAGTTATGAGTGAGGGTTTGACATTAGAAGTATGGAATAGGGAATATTGTAAGCCATTTTATTTTGGAGAAACTATTACAGATAAGCTGGCTAATTATCATGCAGATTACATATATGCTAGTGAATCTAAAGGAGAATATTGCGGTGAAACTGCTGCTGTGGGAAAATATCCGCCAAATGCCTTTGGTTTATACGATCTGCACGGAAACGTCTGGGAATGGTGTGAAGATGATTTGCATGATAGCTATAAAAATACGCCAACCGATGGGAGTGCTTGGTTATCAGGAGAAAGTAGCGATAAAGTAATACGTGGTGGTTCTTGGGACAGCTATCCTTATAATTGCCGCTCGGCGATTCGCCGCTACTTTACGCGCGGTGATCGTCTCAGCAATATCGGTTTCCGTGTTGTGTGCGTCGCCCCCAGTAATAAATGAGTGCCTAGGCAAAATCAATTGTGCATTATTAGCAGGGAGCAGGGGGCTTCGGAGTAGGGAGAAAACAGAGAAAAACTTAAATTGTTAATTAATCACTACGGATTGAAAATGCTACGAGTATAAACAGCAGAGATCGCGCTTTCAATTATTTCACGATAGGAAATACTTTGGAACACAAAGTATCAATAAGAAGTGACATCTGCGTTTATCTGTGTCCATCTGTGGACGATTTTATAGCTTAAATCTCGGTAAGAACGCGAGAAACTCCGCTACATAATCTGTCTTAACTAAAAATTAAATCATTTTTCCAATTCCTTATGAGTAAAAGACTTCGCCTCTTTACCAGTATAAGTCGCGGCAATATGCCCATCACCACTCACCTGATACTTGTAAGTCACCAACCCTTCTAAACCAACAGGCCCACGAGGAGGCATTTGTTGCGTACTAATTCCCACTTCCGCACCAAAACCATAACGGAAACCATCAGCAAAGCGAGTCGAACAATTGTGATAAACACCCGCTGCATCAACTTGATTAAGAAAAATCTCCGCAGCCGCAGCATCCTCAGTTGCGATCGCATCAGTATGTTTCGAGCCATATTCATTAATATGTGCGATCGCGCTATCCAAAGAATCCACAACCTTAATCGACAAAATCAAATCACTATATTCAGTGCTCCAATCCTCCTCCGTCGCCAAAGTCACAGGAATAATTTCCCTAGTTGCCGAATCCCCTCGTAACTCGACATTGGGCAAAGCCTCAGCAATCTTCGGTAAAATCTGACTAGCAATATCTTGATGAACCAATAAAGTCTCGATCGCGTTACAAGCAGCGGGATAATGGGTCTTGGCATCCACCGCGATCGTGACAGCCTTTTCGAGATCCGCAGCTTTATCTATATATAAATGACAAATCCCATCAGCATGACCCAACACAGGAATGCGGGTATTATCCTGAACGTAGCGCACAAAAGAATTAGAACCCCTGGGAATAATCAGATCCACATATTGATCCAATTCCAATAATTGTTTAATCTCTTCTCTGGTGGTCAATAATTGCACCGCATCAGGATCTACTTTAGTTTCTGCCAATGCCTGATGAATTACTTTTACTAAAGCCCGACAAGAATTAATCGCTTCCTTGCCACCCTTGAGAATTACACCATTGCCCGATTTGATTGCCAAACTCGTGATTTGAATTAATGCCTCTGGTCGCGCCTCAAAAATAATGCCTAAAACTCCCAAAGGACAAGTAACGCGCTTGAGCACCAAACCGTCATCTAATTCCCGATGAATTTGCACCGTGCCCACAGGATCGGCTAATTCTGCTAAATCTCTGATACCCGCGATCGCGCTGTTGAGTTTACTTTCGCCTAATTTCAATCTGGCATAAAGTGCGGGGGAAATACCATCTTGTTCCGCGGCTTGGCAATCGGCAAGATTTGCCGCGATAATTTCTGGTGCAGCATCAGTCAAAGCTTTCGCGATCGCATCTAAAGCCTCGTTGCGATCTTCGGCAGTCAGCACAGCAAGTTTGCCTGCTGCTTGGCGAGTTTTTCGAGCGATTTCTACTAGGGAATCAGGAGCAATATCAATAGCAACCATAAATCTTTGTCGGCACAATTAGTATTGCCCATTTTAGCGAATAACAGTTCCCAGAGAAATTATCTTTAATTAAATCACAGATTCTAATTGCTTAGATTCTTGATTGAGCAAATTGATCAACTGTTGATCCCCTCTAGCTTTAGCTCTTTGTATACGACGATTGAGATTTTGTCGCATATTTTCCAGATGAGCTTTTTTAGCCTTTTGATCTTTGAGCTGATATTTCAAAATATTAAAGACTTCTGACTGGTTACAAGAGATATGACAAGTTCTAGGCTTTGCCAAACCATCATGAAATATACTGCCTGGGGAACGATGGAATTGGGATTCTCTGACACTCAGATGTCTAGGATGATTTGGCTTCCAAGTTTGTTGTCTATTGTGACTAGTAATTTCCCTTTCGGTGATTTCCATCGTTGGCGGAGAGTATTTATTATTAAAGGAACAACGAGATATTTTCATTTTTAGTTATTTTTTATAAATAGATTGAAAAAGCTAAGACTAATTTTTAAATTATTTTATTTTTGTGAGATCTTTGTGAGGCTCTCGGTAATTTGGGGATTTAGGGATTTGGGGAAGAATTATAATCTGCTCTTCCTTATGTCCCTAAACAATAAGAGCCAACCAAAATTAAAAACTCTACTTTTTCGTGTAAGAAACGCCACGATAAGTTAGTTTTGCCAAATTCTTACGACGATTCTGTTGTTGGTGAACATGATGTATTCTCCATTGAGCGCCACGATATCTACCGCCTACTTGTCCTTCATCGACTGGTAATTCTACATGAGGACTATCATAAGTTTGACCATGAAAATTTAGTTTCATTCTGAAAATCTCCAAGTGAATGAGTGCCTGGTGAGGTACTCTATATTTTTTACTTACAAGTTAATCATTACATAATTTCCGTATCAATTGCTACAGTTTAGTGTTTTGTAGAATACTTTTAACAAAAAAAAATATTGCTTAATATTTCAATTGCTAATGGCTAATGGCTAATTGCTAATGGTCGGTGATTAGACGGTCAATGTATTGATAAAGGGATTCGAGGGTTGAGTTATTTTCTAGGACTACATCGGCTTGAGCAATTTTTTCTGAAAGGGGTAATTGACTAGCGATGCGACTTTGAGCTTGTTGAAGAGTGAGATTATTGCGTTGTTGTAATCGAGATAATTGGGTATTGCGATCGCAGCTAACAACCCAAATTTCGGTAACTAGGTGAGTGAGTTTGGCTTCAAATAGAAGAGGAATGGAAAAAATGATTGTGGGATGATCTAATTTTTGTGCTTCTGTAATAAAGCGATCGCGTACGATAGGATGAATTTTACTTTCCAACCAAAGTTTTTCGGTAGAGTTGGTAAAAATAATATCCCCTAAGACAGAACGATTGAGATTTCCATCAGCTAGCTTTACGCGATCGCCATAACGAGCAAAAATTTCTTTCAGAATTGAAGAATCTTGACTAACCGCCTCTTTTGCATAATTATCAGCATCCAACACAGGTAAATTGTAATGTTGCGCTAGGTAATTAGAGACAGTGGTTTTTCCAGTTGCAATCCCACCAGTCAAACCAATAATTCTTGGTTGTTTATTCATCATTTCTAGCAATAAATTTTGCAAGAACAACTACTTTAGATATCAAGAACAACCTTAATACTAGGTTGTTGCAACTTTATTCTCTGAGGTACTAGGTTTAGGCCCAGATGAAATAGTAGGTTTGGGGACAGAAGATCTCGGTTGAACCTTCTCGGTTTTAGTTTGGGTTTTGGGTTGGGCTTTAGTTTGAGTATTATCCGATTGAGTAGTCTGAGTATTCTCTGAGTTATTGTTATTGCTATTCTCGTTCGACTTATTCTCATCATTATTGTCTTGGTATCTTCTATATCTACCAGAACGACGAGAAGATGCCTTGCGGAATTTGCGGGCGTTTAGTTTATTACGTATTGCCTTTTCTTTTTTTGCGTTACGACGTTTAGCCATTAATTTTTTCTCTTGAAACAACAGAATATTCTTAGAACATTAATTCTACCAATCAGCTCATTACAAATTAGTCTCTATAGTTATGCTCTAAGAATTGAAACCTAAATTGCTATTAGGGTTAAAAACGATTATCGCGACGGTTGAAAGATCCAGAGTTTTTATTTTCCCGTTCTCTAGCTTTGTTAACTCTGAGTTCTCGATCCAGCCAAGTTGCGCCATCCAAAGTTTCGATGGCTTTTTCTTCTTCTGCGTCACTACTCATTTCCACGAAAGCAAATCCCCGAAATCTTCCAGTTTCGCGATCTTTTGGCAAATGAACACGTTTAATATTCCCGTATTCACTAAAAACTTCTTCGAGATCCTCTTTGGTGACTTCGTAGGATAAATTGCCGACATAAATTGACATTAAATTTGTTTTCTCCTCCATTGGACAGGTAAAAGAGATAAGATTTTGGCGTGAAGCTTATCAATATCATAATAAATAGTCTACAATACTGAGTAAAAATTCTGTCTTAGATCTTTCGTCTCAACCTAGATAGTAACACTTCATCGGTTCTAGTGTTTGTACCAACTGTTTTTCAGCTGCGCTGTTTAAGGCACGATTAAGTTTACAATATCTAAAGAAGATAGACGATTTTAACTGAATAAAGGCGATTATGTTCAATTTTTCAGGTACCAGACCAAATAATCTAGGAGTAACAGAGGGGAAATTAGCAGCTTGTCCTGATTCTCCCAATTGCGTTTCTAGTCAAAGTGAAGATCCCCAATCCAAGATAGATCCGCTGCCGTATATTAGCATTGGAGATCTTAAAAACATAATAGTCAATATGGAGAGAACCACAATTATCGAAGAAACTGATAATTATCTCTATGCAGAGTTTAAGACTAAGTTAATGGGCTATGTGGATGATGTAGAGTTTTACCTCGACTCTGAGGCGAATGTCGTTCAGGTTCGTTCGGCTTCTCGTTTAGGTAAATCAGATTTAGGAGTAAATCGCAAGCGGATCGAAGAAATTCGCTCTCAATTGTAAATTACTTTGTGACTAGCCCTAGGCTCTAAGCCTAGGGCTAATTTTTCCATAACTATTATTTTTAAGAATGCCGCAAACAACAAGTATTTTAGATATTCAAACTAAACTTAAGTCAGAAGGCCATCTGATTGGTGCAGATTTAAGTAAATTAGATTTATACGCGATCGCGCTTAGTAACGTCAATTTAGAACGCGCTAATCTGTCTCAGACTACTCTGACTAATGCCGATCTTAGTCATGCCAATCTGACTGGCGCTAATTTACAACAAGCAGATCTCAGGGGAGTTGATCTCACAGGAGCCAATCTTACAGGAGCCAACCTAGAAGGGGCATACATCACTCGCTCTGATCTGCGGCAAGTTAATCTAACTGATGCTAAATTGAAAGATGCCAAGCTGGAACTGGCAATATATGACAAAGCAACGATCTTTCCTGAAGGATTTCGCTATAAAACTTCTGGAGCTGTAGGCCCAGGGGCAGTACTCAGCGGAAAATATTTGAACACAGCTAATCTGCGAGGCGTGGATTTAACCGGTGCAAAATTAATTGGGGCTTATCTAAGTGGGACTGATTTGACAGGAGCTATATTAGAAGATGTTTCTTTGAGTGGGGCTAATCTGAAGAAAGCGATCATGACCGGAGCTTGTTTGCGAAATGCTCGTTTGGTTAATGCCGAATTGCAAGATGTGGATCTAAGAGCCACTGATTTGACAGGAGTAGACATCAGTAGTTTGGGAAATATTGCTGGGGCAGATTTCAGTATGGCCGTCGGCTTGAGCAAGAGCGATCGCGATCGCCTTTTGGGAAGCCATCCTCAAGATCACCTGACAACTTGGAATGATTATACTCGTCGCAATACCCAGGATAGTTTAACCTAAGTTAGATTAGAGCGTGTAATAAATTAACAATAATAATTAAATTAATGAAAAAATCTGTTGAAGTTTTAGCCGATAAAGTGTCTCTAGTAGAGCGAGCACGGGAGATCGTGGTAGACAAAATTCAAAACGCGATCGCATCTAGAGGTCAATGTTCTATTGCCTTAGCTGGAGGAAGCACACCCAAACCTTTATATGAAGCATTAGCTCAAGAAAATTTACCCTGGGACAAAATTCAGGTTTTTTGGGGAGATGAACGTTATGTTGCGCCTACTCATCAAGACAGTAACCAAAGGATGGCACGTCAAGCTTGGTTAGATAAAATAGAAATTCCCGAAGCCAATATTCATCCTGTGCCGACAGAGTCGCAAAATCCAGCGATCGATGCAGCAAACTATGAAGAAGTGATGAGAACCATTTTTGCCGTTGACGCCCCAACATTTCCCAGTTTTGACATTATACTTTTGGGAATGGGAGATGATGGACATACTGCCTCTCTATTCCCCCAGACATTGGTGTTAAATGAGTTCGAGAAAGCGATTTCAGTAGGCAATAAAGATGGTCAACCAAGAATTACCTTTACCGTACCACTCCTCAATCAAGCAAGTTGTGTTTTATTCCTGGTTGCGGGGAAGAATAAACAAACTGCCCTAGAACAAGTTTTTGCGGCTCAAGGAGATGCAATGACTTATCCTTCCCGCTTAATTGATCCCCAAGGAGAATTATTGTGGTTGCTAGATCTAGATGCAGGAGCAAAAATAGATACAACTATTTCCTGTTAGATTCTGCTAACTAAATAGTTAAGTTTGGGTTAACTAACATTCTTTGTAATCAACAAGGTACTGACAATAAAGTAATTATGATTATTTGTACCAGCTGTAATCACGAAAATCCAGAAGGTTCCGTACAATGTGAAAGTTGCTACGCTACTTTACCCAAAACTTCGCCTTGCCCGAATTGTGGAGCTTTTACCCAAATTAACGCAGCTTTTTGTGGCCAATGTGGCTATAATCTTCTATCAGAAGAACCACTTGCTTTTGTCGACCAAGACGATGAATCAGAAAATTTATTAGAGTCAAAAGCCACAATTCCTCACCAAAATATCGATTATTCTTTCGAGAAACCTTGGGAGACTCAGACAAAAGAATCAGAAGATAACTCTGAGATTCTAAATTCAGACTTAGAAATAGATGAAACAGAATTTATTGTTGCGGATTCATCAGAAGAATTAGAAATTGAGGGTCCTGATTTAGATTTAGCCCCTGAGATTCTTGAAGAGCCAGTCGCAATTGCTGATGAAATAGTAGTAGAACCAGAAGAACTAGAA
Organism: Cyanobacteria bacterium P01_F01_bin.143; assembly: GCA_039190385.1. Taxonomy (GTDB): domain Bacteria; phylum Cyanobacteriota; class Cyanobacteriia; order Cyanobacteriales; family Xenococcaceae; genus Xenococcus. The sequence continues at coordinate 21,977 of JBCCYD010000025.1, forward strand.
GAACTATCTTTTGATCTCAACGCGGAAAATGATAGTTTGGAACCAGATTTAGAGCCTGATGTAGAGCGGGATTTAGAGGCTGAACTACCAGGATTTTCTGATCTAGACCGGTTGGAAATGACAAATGCTATGTCAGAATCTGAACTGCCGCAATTAGACGAATTAGAAATTGAGAGTCCTGATTTAGATATAGACGCTGAAATTCCGGAAGAGTCGGGTGCAATTGTCGATGAAATAGCAGAGCTAGAAGATCTAGAAGAGCCAGAAGAATTAGAAGAACTATCTCTTGATCTCAAGTCTGAAAATGATAGTTTGGAACCAGATTTAGAGCCTGATGTAGAGCGGGATTTAGAGGCTGAACTACCAGAATTTTCTGATCTAGACCAGTTGGAAGCGACCACTGCTATGTCAGAATCTGAACTACCGCAACCAGATGAATTAGAAATTGAGAGTCCTGATTTAGATATAGCCGCTGAAATTCCGGAAGAGTCGGGTGCAATTGCCGATGAAATAGCAGAGCTAGAAGATCTAGAAGAGCCAGAAGAATTAGAAGATCTAGAAGAGCCAGAAGAATTAGAAGAACTATCTCTTGATCTCAAATCGGAAAATGATAGTTTGGAAGCAGATTTAGAACCCGATATTGAGCTAGACTTAGAAGCTAAACTACCCGAATTATCTGATATGGATGAGTTGGAGGATACGACTGATAGGTCGGTATCTGAACTTTCAACTGTAGAGGAAGAGGAATTCGCAGTTGAGCATTCCGAATTAGATGTAGCTGCTGAAATTTCTGAAACTGCCGAGCCTTCATTACTAGAGAAATTAGAAAGTTTAGAAACTGACGAGCGCCCATCGCAACCAACACAAGAGACAGCAACTCCAGCCCAAGAGCAAGCGCCAGAAATTAAAAGTCCTGAGGTAAATTCAAATGTCGCATCTGAAATACCGGCAATGGCTGAGCCTGCGATCGCGCAAAGATCTGCTATACCCAGTCCTAGATCCTGGGCTAAACCCCTACATCCTGTATCAGAATCAGCGACTCAACTCCAATTAGAGCGAATTATTTTGTTTCATGTGCAAACTAATACTGATATCGAACTCGCTCAGAATTTAGATATTATTCGTATTGGCAAACCCAATAATCAAGTGCCCCCTGATATTGATGTTTCAGGCTTTCCTGATGCCAATATTGTATCCCGCGTTCATGCCAATATTCGAGTAGAAGGAAATCTTTATTTCATTGAGGATGCAGGAAGTTCCAATGGCACCTACATCAACCATAAACCTTTGGACACAGGCAATAGACATCGTCTCCGTTTTGGCGATCGCATTTCTTTGGGCAAAGGAGATCTTATGACTTTTATTTTTAAAATTATTGATGATTAGGCTAATGGCTGATTGCTAGTTGCCTTTTACTAAAAATATTTAAAGATAGTTAAGCAAAAACAAAGATAAGCTTAAGAAGCAAAAAGAAGTAAGAGGTAATAGGTAAGGGGTAAATTTTCTCACCTAAAACCTAAAACTCTCAACGTAAAGCGAGATCCGTATCTAGGATAATATCCAAATCCCGGTTGGGATCGATAGAGATTAGTTCGACTTCATTTCCGCCCAACAATAGTCCAGCGATCGCACCTAATCCTGTCCCAATAAGGACTTCACCCACACTAATATCACCAAAGATTTCTGATAAGACGGCGGCAGCAGCTGAACCAATGGCAGCACCTTTGAGTATATCTCCGGCATCTTCACCTCTGTTGACCGTTTCGGTGCGAGTTACGGGATCTGAGCTAGCGTTAATATATTCTCTTGTTCCATCGGCAAAGATTAATTCCTCTGCGACAAAAACCGAACCGTTTCCTGTGGGTTCTATTTGTCCTAAAACCTCGGTTCCGTAGGGTATGAGAGTGTTGCGATTGCGATCGCGAATATTGGCCGCGACCGTCAGCGTAATCTCAGTCGTTTCATCTTTAGTCACTAAAATCTTATCTTTTTCATATTCGAGAGGGATTTTCGACCCCGCAGGGATCACCACACCATTATCAATAGTATTAGTTCTCGAACGTCCATTAGAAGGAAATAACTGGGCGTTAGCAGGGGATAAGCTAACTAGCGGAGCCATGAACATTGTGCTAAGACTGAGTCCGATAGCAAGAGCTGGTCTATAGAATTTAGCGTCAAACATAATTTTCTAATAAATAAGTAAATAAGTGTTCAATCCATTTAGTTACCAGCAATGACGCCAGCAGTTCGAGAAGAGTTCCTTATTTTCATTGAACATTAAACATTAAACATTGAACATTAAGATGTTAGAGTCAGAATTGTTGCGCAAACTGTTTAAAGATAGTGAAAATCGTTATTTGGGTCTAGTTTTGGGGTCGGCAGCGATTCTTCTATTGGGTAGCTCAATTTTATTAGCTTCTCGGGAAACCAAGACCAATAATTGGCAATATTCGCGAACTAGACAAAATCAAGTAGTAGATTCTGCGATCGCGCCTCTAGTTGACTTAACTCCTCAGCAAAGAGTCGATGACTTAGCCTTGATCGCTGAACAAAAACTACCACGCAATATTTCTCTTCAAGAGCGTCAATTTACGATCAGCAGTCGCAATCAGGCAAAATTTTTACTAGCGAATGATTCCCTCAATCAAGGTAAAACGGAATTAGCTTTGGCCTATCTCCAGGATTTAAAGAAAGATTATCGCTTACTTGCTCCCTATATCTTGTTACAAGAAGCCGAAGTCTACCAGCAAACAGAAGATAGCGATCAGGTTAATAGAATTTGCCAAAGGATTTTAGCTAAATATCCTGATTCTGAGGTTGTTCCCGATGTTCTGAATCTTTTGGGCTTAGAGCGTCCCGAGTATCGTCAAATTTTAATTGATAAATTCCCTTTTCATTCCGTAACCCATAATCTGGCTCGTCAAATTTTAGAAAAAGATCCCGAACAATGGAGACTGCTGTTATTGCTCGCGAAATACAGTCGGGAACCTGATGTCGATACTCTACGCGATCGCTTGGTTTTAGAATATCCTTCCAAGTTAGAACAAGCTGACTGGGAAGCAATCGCTGATGGTTATTGGCGAGAAGGGGAACATCGCAAGGCCGCTGATGCCTATAAATTATCTGCGGATACACCCCAAAATCTTTACCGTACGGCGCGAGGATTTCATCGTAATGGCAATATTTATCAGGCAAAAAGAGCTTATCAGCGACTAATTAGGGAATATCACGATGCGAAGGAAACAGGCTCAGCTTTAATCTATTTGGCGGGTATTTCTGGCGGATATCAAGGGATCTTTTATCTGGAAAAGGTAGTTGATAAATTTCCTGAATTAACGGCTAATGCATTACTTTCCCAATCAATTATCCATAAAGCTTTAGGTAATTCGGCAGCGGCCAATCAAACCCAAGAAAAAGCTTTTGCTAAATATGGAGATTCCCCAATTGTTTTGAATTATCGTTGGCGCAAGGCGAGATCTTTTGCCGCTAGAGGAGATTTTAAGACTGCTTGGCAATGGGGAGAAGCGATCGCGAAAACCAAGAATGTCAGTAGTGATCCCAAAGCAATTTTTTGGATGGGTAAATGGGCCCAACGTTTAGGAAATCAAGAAGATGCGGACAAAGCCTTTAGAAAGGTTTTAGCTATCCATCCCCAATCTTATTATGCTTGGCGTTCGGCGGTAATGTTGGGTTGGGATGTGGGTAATTTTTCAACGCTACGACAGCAACAAATTAATCTGGATTTGGCCCAAGATTATGCGCCACTGCCCTTGGGGTCAGATGTTTTACAAGAATTATATTTATTAGGGCAATATGAAGCTGCTTGGATTAAGTTGCAATCAGAAATAGTTGATCCCCAAAAGTTAACAGTCAAAGAACAATTTAGTGAGGCGGTGTTGTTACAAAAGTTGGGCAATAATCGTGCTGGGATACAGCAAATTTGGAGTTTGGCCCAAAGAGATTCGGCTTTAGATCAAATTCAATGGCGATCGCTGAGAAAAACTGACGCCTACTGGTATGGGTTATTTCCCTTTCCCTATGAAAAGCAAATTATGTCTCAGGGGAAAGAGCAGGAACTTAATCCTTTGTTGGCAATCTCGGTAATGCGCAAAGAATCGACATTTGATCCGAAGATTGATTCTCGTGTGGGAGCTTTAGGTTTGATGCAGGTTCTGCCTAGTACGGCTAAATGGGTTTCTCAGCAAATCAAACTGAGTGAATATGATTTGTTCGAGCCGGAAGATAATATCAAAATCGGAACTTGGTATCTGGCGCAGAACCACCAACGCTATGGCAATGATTCTCTTCTCGCGATCGCTAGTTACAATGCGGGCACAGGAAATGTTAGTAAATGGAAACGTAGATATTCTCTAGCTGATCCTGATGTTTTTGTGGAGAATATTCCTTTTCCGGAAACGAAAGATTATGTAGAAGGGGTCTTTGGTAATTATTGGAATTATTTACGTCTTTATAATCCAGAGATTAAAAAACTTTTAGCTACTAACTAGACTCCAAGAATCGAACATTAATCTCTAAGATTTAATTTTTTATTGTTTCATGGGAATACTTATTTTAGTTTTAAATTAAAATAATTACTATGTCTCAAATTCATTTTTTATCTGAAGAACAAGAAGCTTTAATTTCTGAATATCAGGTAAGATGGCGAAATATTGCTCTTTCTACCGAACCAATAAATCGCGAACA
>JBCCYD010000026.1:0-26017 GCA_039190385.1 Cyanobacteria bacterium P01_F01_bin.143
CTAGGAGATCCTAGAGTAATAACCAATCAAGGAGTCAGTGCTCAGTTTTCTAGGGTTTCTTGTTTAGTTGAATCTTGGAAAAAAGTCGCCTGCTCAATTTTCCACCCTGTATTAGAACTGAAAACTTGATCCTCTTGTAAGATTTCCACCAAAGATTGATCGATTGTGGGGTCTAATCCTAAAGAATCTATGACATAAAGCAGATTACTTTGCCCAACTTGCTTATTTATAAAATTAAGCCCCAGAACATGCTCCCCAACATCGCGATCATACTTAATAAAATCCAGGTTAAAAGTTCCACTAACCTGATATAGATCGTAGGCCACATTATTTTTGACTATGTTTACCACCGGCTTACCAAGCTCAAGATCTCCTACTACATTAAGAAAATGGATATCAGCGATCGGTGGGGAACTAGGGGAATCGGCTATGTCACGATAACGAAACCAGAGATCAAAGTCCATCTCAAAGGTTTTTTGCTTGAGATTAAGATTCGAGATATGACGAGGACGAACCCCGGTATAAACCACATCAGTTCGGTTGAAAAATTTTTCCCCAAATTTCACAATCCAACCTTCTGCTAAGTCTGCGGCTAATTCTTCTTGAGATTTAGCCACAGTTACCGGAGTCAATTGTTCTACAGCCGGAATGATTTGGTTATTTAGAGTAATGCTAATAACTACGCTATGATTGCTGTCGCCATCTGAGTTGAAATAGATTGGCCCATTAAGACCCCTAGTTGCAGTAGAGACAGAATTCATCAGAGCAATCTCATCACGAACTTGGCGGCGTTCCTGTTCTAAAAGCTTGGGATCTCCAGTTACTCCTGCTCTTGCGATCGCTTCTACAGCAACTTTCACTGAATCGTAAAAGGTTGCGGCAATCCAACCCGGTTCTAGATTATATTTGCGAATAAAGCGACTTCTAAATTGCTGGGCTGATTCTCCTAAGATGTCAAACACAGTCTGCGAAATAGAATAAATCCCATTGGTGAAATATCCTGGCTGTTCTTGCTCTTCCGGATAGTTTTGAAAAAGTTGGACAAAGGTTCCTGAGCTTAAAGCATCCCCGCCGAAGATGGGATAAGATAATCCCTGACGTTTAATCGCAGTTATCACTTTAGCCGCTGGTTTTGCTACCAAGAGCACCACGATCGCACCCACCTCTTCATCCTTGGCAACTGCTAATTCCTCAACTAAGTTCTCGATTTTTCGATTGAGTTCTGCTTCATTGTCCGCAGCTATATCCCACCGATTTTGTATGGCGACCTGATGTTTGCTCATTCCTTGGTCAAAGGCTTTACTGACGGAATTGCTATAAGGCTCTTCCCCATCATAAATTAGCGATACGGTCGAATAACCCAAAACCTCTTTGAGGTAAAATGCCAAGAAATCCATTTGTGATGAACCATTGACCAGAGTCCGAAAATACCAATCATTACCTTGGGTCACTTCATCAGCTGTTGATCCTCCTGTGATTGCAGGTATGCCAAATTCTTGGTAAATTTTTCCTGCTACGAGTGAAGCACTACTGTAGTGATGGCCTAACACTACCAGAGAGTTACTATTTTGGGCAATTTCTTGGGCTACTTCCCGGGCTTGTTCTGGATTATTGCCATCATTAAAAATTTCAATTTCGAGCTTTCTGCCATTAACACCGCCTGCTTGATTGACTTCTGCTATATAATCTTCAACCGCCTTAAGCGCTTGGTACGAACCAGAGTCTAGGGGCTTATCGATTCCCACCGAGACTGCAATCACCAAAGGCGCTTCTTGAAATAAACAGCCCCCCAGGAATAAAGTGAGAACCAAAGAAAACAAAAAAAGAATTGTTCCGAAAAACAATCTGAATCTAAGTAATTTATTTTGCACAAGTCTTCTCACTCGTCTAATCTTCATCACCACGGGCTAACTCAATATTTTCTTTTTGTAAATATCTTAGAACATTCTGAACTACAAGGTTTTGTATTTGTTCAAAATTGGTATCTGTGGGAATATACCAAAAATTCAATTCATAAATAATGCCCAGAGCATCTGTGCCGCCACACAGGACTTCGGGAGTAGGTTCTGCCAAAAGACTTTGGGGATTGTTTGCGATCGCAGCTGCCAATGCCTGGCGAAAAGTCTCCATTGCTAAATCAGAAGGGGTTTCTTGAGTTAAAGTAAAAGTAATTTTTGCCCGACTAATAGTTTGAGGACTCATGTAATTGATAATAGTCTTATCATTGATGACGCTATTGGGAATTAAAACGGTATTTCCCGATATAGTTTCAATATGCGTGGCTCGCCAAGTAATATCAGTAACATAACCTTTGATATCTTCATCCCGAATCTCAATGTAATCGCCAACTTGAAAAGCACGCTCAAGATTAATTGCCAAACCAGAAAAGATATTGGATATATTACTTTGAATTGCCAAACCAATAATCGTCAATGCTAAACCCGAAGTCGCGAGTAAGCTAGTTAAAGGGCGATTCAATACATGGGCTACTACCAAGAAAAAAGTCATTAAATAGACTATTGCCAAAACCATCCGATGCACTAGTGTAGGGACATTTTGACCAGTCTTGCGCTCTAGAGGTTGCCAAAAGAAAAACTCCAAAGCTTGTCCAAAAAAATAGGCTGGAACAATCCACCAGAGGGCATCAAAAACTAAAATAATAAATTCGAGATATTCCCTACGAATTAATCGTTTGAGAGCTTGAATCAGAATTATTTCTGTGGCAAATAATAAGATAAAGCTGAAAATAAGACTTGAGAGCCAAGTGATTTTTTCTGAAAGTTTTACCTTAATAAAATCTTGTTTAAAGCGTAAAACCCAAATAATTGCGATCGCCAATAAAACTAAATAAATGGCACTAGACAAGCCGATAGTTCGGCGAAAATTTATTTGGTCTTGAGAAATAACAATAGCTAAATTAAACCGAGAAAACTGGGCATCTACTCCTCGATTAGTTAATACTCTGGGATCTCCTAGGGTTTCTTGTTTAGTTGAATCTTGGAAAAAGGTCGCCTGCTCAATTTTCCAACCAGTATCAGAACTGAAAACTTTATCCTCTTGTAATATTTCCACCAAAGATTGGTCAGTTGTGGGGTCTAATCCTAAAGAATCTATTACATAAAGCAGATTGCTTTGCCCAATTTGATCATTAATAAAATTGATCCCGAGAACATGTTCGCCAAAGTTTTGATTGTATTTAATAAAATCCAGGTTGAAAGTGCCACTTACCTGATATAAATCGTAGGCGACATTATTTTTGACTATGTTGATGACAGGTTGCCCAAGCTCAAGATCTCCAACCACATTGAGAAAATGGATATCAGCGATCGGTGGAGAAATAGGAGAATTGGCTAGGTCACGATAGCGAAACCAGAGATCAAAGTCCATCTCAAAGGTTTTTTGCTTAAGATCTAGATTATAAATATGACGAGGACGAACACCGGTATAGACTACATCAGTTCGGTTGAAAAATTTTTCTCCAAATTGAACAATCCAACCCTCTGCTAGATCTGCTGCCAATTCTTCTTGAGATTTAGCGACAGTTACGGGGGTTAATTGTTCTAAAGCGGAGACAATTTGGTTATTTAGGGTGAGGCTAATAACTACGCCCTGATTACTATTGCCATTTGAGTCAAAATACATTGGCCCATTAATGCTCCCAGTTGCTGTCGCTAAAGAGTTCATCAGAGTAATCTCATTGCGAACTTGACGGCGTTCTTGTTCTAAAAGCTTGGGATTTCCTGTTACTTCGGCTCTTGCGATCGCTTCTACGGCAACTTTGGCTGAATCGTAAAAGGTTGCGGCAACCCAACTCGGTTCTAGATTATATTTACGAACAAAGCGACTTCTAAATTGCTGGGCTGATTCTCCCAAGACATCAAAAACAGTCTGAGAAATCGAATAAATCCCATTGGTAAAATATCCGGGCTGTTCTTGCTCTTCAGGATAGTCTTGAAAACGTTGGACAAAGGTTCCTGAGCTGAGGGTATCTCCCCCGACGATAGGGTAGGATAATCCCTGACGTTTAATAGCGGTGATTACTTTAAACGCTGGCTCTTCTACCAGGAGTATTACGATCGCGCCCACATCTCCAGCCTTGGCCACGGCCAATTCCTCGGCTAAGGTCTCAATTTTTCGATTGAGTTCGGTCTCATTATCCGCAGTCACATCCCACCGATTTTGTATGGTAACTTGATGTTTGTTCGTGCTTTGGACAAAGGCTTTGCTGACAGAATTACTGTAGGACTCTCCTCCATCATAAATCAGCGATACTGTGGAATAGCCCAAAACTTCCTTGAGGTAAAAGGCCAAGAAATCCATTTGTGAAGAGCCATTAACCAGAGTGCGAAAATACCAATCATTATCTTGGGTCACCTCATCAGCGGTGGCTCCTCCTGTAATTGCGGGGATGCCCAATTCTTGGTAAATTTTTCCTGCCGCGATCGAAGCACTACTATAGTAATGACCTAAAACTACCAGGGCATTACTATTTTGGGCAATTTCTTGAGCAATTTCTTGAGCTTGTTCTGGATTATTGCCATCATTAAAAATCTCAATTTTTAACTTTTTGCCATTAATTCCTCCTGCTTGATTAACTTCAGCGATATATTCTTCAACTCCTTTGATCGCTTGATCGACCCCGATATCTATAGGTTTATCGATTCCCACCGAGACCGCAATCACCAAGGGAGTTTTTTGAAATAAACACCCCCCTACCGACAAAGTCAAAACCAAAGAGAACAAAAAGAGAATTGATCCCCAAAGCAATCGGGATGTGAATCTTTTTTGCTTCCCTAATAAATCTTTAAGCAACGAGTAGTTATGGCCTGCCCTAACCTTCATAATCATGGGCTAAATTAATATTTTCTTTCTGCAAATATCTTAGGACATTCTGAACCACAATATTTTGGATTTGTTCAAAATTGATATCTGTCGGGACATACCAAAAGTTCAACTCATAAATAATTCCCAGAGAATCTGTCCCCCCAAAAAGAACTTCGGGAGCTGGCTCAGACAAAAGACTTTCGGGATGTTGGATTATTGTATTTGAGAGTGCATGTTGAAAAACCTCCATTGCCCAATCTGAGGGAGTTTCTTGCGTGAGAGTAAAAGGAATAGTCGCACGGCTAATAGTCTGAGGACGCATGTAATTGATAATAGTCTTGTCATTAATTACACTATTGGGGATGAAAATGGTATCACCTGATGTCGTTTCAATATGGGTTGCCCGCCAAGTAATATCGGCAACATAACCTTTAATATCTTCATCTTGAATTTCGATATAATCCCCAACTCGAAAAGTTCTTTCCAGATTAAGTGCTAAACCAGAAAATATATTAGAAATGTTCATTTGCAGCGCCAAACCAATAATGGTAAAGACTAAGCCCGAAGTCGCCAATAAATTAGTTAAAGGCTGATTGAATACATAGGCAACCACACCGAAAGAAGCCAGTAAGTACATGATGATCAAAACCATGCGATGCACTAAAGTGGGAATCGGCTGCCCAGTCTTATGGGCTAAGGGTTGCCAGAAAAATAACTCTAAGGCTTGTCCCAAAAAATAAACTGGGATAAACCACCATAGAATATCAAAAATCTTAACGATGACTTCAATATAGTTTGCCGAAACTATTGGTTGCAAAGACTTTAGGACAATAACCTCTAATGAAAATAAAAAAATTAAGCTAGCAAAAACTTTCAACCACCAGAGCATCGAGTTTGATAAATTGAATCTGGGATATCTTTTTTGGAAGGATAACAAGCCTAGGATAGCTGCGGCAAAACCAAATAAATAAATCGCACTAGAACGGCCGATTATTCTGCGTAAACTAATTTGATTTCGAGCGATCGTCATAGCAAAATTAAATCTAGAAAACTGGGCATCTTCTCCTTGACTGACTATCATTCTGGGATTACCTAAGTTTTCTTGTCTAGTTGAGTCTTGAAAAAAGGTTACTTGGGCAATTTCCCAACCTGTTTTAGGATTAAGAACTTGATCATTTTGTATAATTTCGATAAAAGACTGATCTCCTATTTTTCTTAATCCCAAGGAGTCGATCACATAAATAAGATGGCTTTGGCTAACTTGATTATTGAGAAAACTGATTCCTATGATATGCTCGCCAAAGTTGCGATCAGATTCGAGAAAATCAAGATTAAAAGTTCCACTTACGCTATAGATATCGTAGGACACCTCATTCGTAACCACTCCCTTTACAGGATCTCCTAAGTCTATTTCACTAACAGAATTGAGAAAATGAATATCTTCAATGATTTTTTTAGATTCCAACCTTTCTGCGGTACTGTAGCGGAACCAAAGATCAAAGTCCAATTGACAAGTTTTTTGTTCGAGATCCAACTCAGAAATTTGACGAGGACGAACACCAATATAAACCACATCAGTTAGATTAAGAAATTGCTCCCCAAATTTGAGAATTTTCCCTTCTGCGAGATCAGCCGCTAAATCATCAGCAGGTTTGGCAAGTGTCATCGGGGTCAATTGCTCTACATAAGGCACTAAGTAGTTATTTACTGTGGAACTGATCGTAACATTCTGAGTAGTATCTCCATTTGCATCAAAGTAAATTGGTCCATTAATGCCAGCAACAGCAGTTTCCAAGGAATTCATCGCGGCAATTTCGTCTCGTACCTTTTGGCGTTCTTGGTCCAAAACTTCTAGGTTGCCAGTTATATCTGCCCGTTTAAACGCTTCCCCTGCTACTTTTGCCGCATGGTAAAACGCGGCAGCCACCCAACTTGGTTCCTGATTATAGTTCTTAAGATAATTTCTTTTAAATTGCTGAGCCTGTTCTCCTAAAATATCAAAAGTCAGTGGAGAAATTGAAAACACTCCATGGGTAAAATAGCCTGGGCTGCGAAGCTCTTCCGGGTAATTTTGAAATCGGCGTGCAAAAGTGGATGAGCTGAAGGAATTGGCCCCAAAGATTCGATAGGATAATCCCTGACGCTTGATCTCGGCAATAATTCTAAATGCAGGGTCTTCTAAGGTTAGCACCACGATCGCGCCCACATCTTCTGGCTCAGTCGCTTTCAATTCCTGAGCCATAGTTTGAATTTTACGCGATCGCTCTTCAACCGTTATCGCCGTAATATCCCATTTATTCTTGATTGTAACTCGATTTTTCTGGGTTCCTTGCTCAAATGCTTGACGCATAAAATTGCTATATTCTTCTCCCGAGTTATAAATGAGAGATACGTTTGAATAATCCAGAACCTGTTTGAGATAAAACGCCAGGAAATTCGCTTGGGAAGAGCCTTTCATAATGGTCCGAAAATACCAATCATTATCTTCGGTAATTCGATCATTGGTGGCTACTCCACTAATTACGGGAACCCCCAATTGCTCGTAAATTGAGCCAGCTACCATCGAAGTGTCACTAAAATTATGCCCTAATACCACAAGGGCATTGGTAGTCTCGGCAATCTCCCGGGCAATCTCTGGAGCTTTGAGGGGATCATTGCTGTCATTGAAAATTTGCATTTGCAGCTTTTTGCCGTTGATGCCACCATTTTGGTTTATTTCTTGGACATAATATTCAACCCCGTTAATCGCTTGCTGAACCCCAATATCTATTGGTTCATCTACTCCCAAGGCAACAGCAATCATCAGGGGATCTTCTTGAAATAAACAGCCTACCAGGGACAAAGTCAGGACGAGGGATGCCAAGAAGAGTATTACTGTGATGACTAGGCGGGATTTTAATCGAACCAACCGATTAATCTGTTGATAAAAATCAGTCTTATGGCTACTTTGATAGGGTTGCACGGTTAATTTCCAGGTACACTAGTAAGGCATTAATGTCAGCTGGATTGACACCGCCAATGCGAGAAGCCTGCCCAACTGTTAGCGGTCGAACTTTATTGAGCTTTTCTCTTGCCTCCATCGACAGAGTTTCAATGGTCATGTAGTTTATCGGCTCGGGCAATTTGCGGTTAGCATGACGAGCTACCTGCTCAATTTGGTTTTTCTGGCGCTTGATGTAACCAGAATATTTTATATCAATTTCTGCCCCTGTAGTTTCTGAGGAGGTCAATGCCTGATTATGTAAATCATGTTCAATTAAATCTGGATAATGAAATCCTGGACGACGCAATAGATCGGCTAGGGTAATTGAGCCTTTGATTCTTTGACCAGTAGCTGAGGCGATCGCGATACCTACGGAGTCTTTTTCTTTAATTCTCGTACTATGAAGCCGTTCTTTTTCAGCAATGATATTGGCTTGTTTATCGGTATATAGTTGCCAACGGCGATCGCGTATCAACCCAATTTCCCGACCTTTAGGGGTCAATCGGCGATCGGCATTATCCGATCGTAAAACTAAACGATATTCTGAGCGACTCGTCAGCATTCGATAAGGTTCACGCAAATCCTTGGTACAAAGATCATCAATTAAAGTCCCGAGATAACTCTCTTCCCTGGGGAAAATTATCATTTCTTGCCCTTTGGCTAATCTCGCCGCATTGATCCCTGCCACAATTCCTTGAGCTGCTGCTTCTTCATAGCCTGTTGTTCCATTAATCTGTCCTGCGGAAAATAGACCTTCAATTTTCTTGGTCATCAAAGTTGGATAGCATTGAGTTGCGGGCAAATAGTCATATTCCACTGCATAGGCTGGACGTAACATCACGCAATCTTCCATCCCAGGAAGGGTCCGCAACATAGCCAATTGCAAATTCTCTGGTAACCCTGTAGAAAAGCCTTGAATATAGAGTTCGGGAATATCTCGACCTTCGGGCTCAATAAAAATTTGATGGCTAGTTTTATCGGCAAAGCGAACAATTTTATCTTCAATACTCGGACAATAGCGAGGGCCTTTGGCATCCACCCAACCGCCATAAACAGGGGATAAATGAAGATTGTCTCGAATAATTTTATGGGTTTCGGCTGTGGTGCGAGTCAGATAGCAATTCATCTGCTCTCTTTCTTGCCAAACTTCTGGGTCAAAGCTAAACCAACCCACTTTCTCATCAGGCAGTTGTAACTCCATTTGGGAATAATCAACAGAGCGTTTATCTACCCGCGCCGGAGTTCCTGTTTTAAGCCTTCCTGTTTCAAAGCCGAGGCGAGCTAAAGTTTCGCTCAAGCCCACAGCTGCGAATTCTCCTGCTCTTCCTGCTTCCATGGATTTATTGCCAACCCAGATTTTGCCTCCGAGAAAAGTCCCTGTAGTGAGCACTACGGCCTTGGTAGCAAAGGCTGTGCCAAAATAGGTTGTCACACCGATAATTTCATCATTCTTTCCCAGAACTAAATCGGTGACCATCGCTTCACGGATGCTTAAATTATCTTGATTCTCGACGATTTCTTTCATCACTGCCGCATATTCACGCTTATCAGTTTGCGCTCGTAATGCCCATACCGCAGGACCTCGTGAAGAATTTAACACCCGCTTTTGAAGATAGGTGCGATCTGCCATTTTGCCGATTTCCCCACCCAAAGCATCTACTTCATGGGTCAATTGGGATTTTGCTGGTCCACCAACAGCTGGATTGCAGGGTTGCCAAGCAATTTTATCCAGATTGAGGGTTAGCATCAGAGTTCGACAACCTAGTCTTGCTGATGCCAAAGCTGCTTCACAGCCTGCATGACCAGCACCAACTATGATGACATCAAAACTATCTTGAAATTCTACGGGGAACGATACTGTCATTTCAGTTATCAGTTATCAGTTAGAAGATAAATTATATTAGGGAAGGAAAGCAAAATGTTCTAAACCTTCTAAAATGCCACCAGCAAAGGCTTCTTGGGCATGGTATAGAGATGGTCTTTGGTTTTTTTTATACCATTGAAGCAATTCTGATTTGGCATTCCCTACAATAATACCGTTCTCTTCACCACGTAATAAATCAATATCACTAAGTGAATCACCACAAGTTACGGTTCTTGATGATCCTAGCTGCCATTTCTGGCCGAGAAATCTGACTGTTAAACCATAATCAGCTTTAGCGGGTAGTAAGTCTAGATCTTGTTTGGCCCTATAAATAAGTTTAATGTTAAAACCTGCTTCTGCCAAAACAGCTTTTAATTGAGCAATAATAGTTTCCGCTATGGGATTGGATAAATAATAGCTAATTTTAAAGGGATTTTGTTCGGATTGCGGTTGCATTTGCAGTTGGGGGAAGGTGTCTGCGATCGCAAGTATTTGTGAGCGATGCCAACCTGGGGACAGAATTTCTGACCATTCGCGATCGCATTCGGCTTTTCCTGGATGCAAATAAATTTCTGTTCCCAAAGCAGTGATTAGCGCATTCGGGGTTAATAATGATTTTGCCTTAGCTATTATCTGGTAAGAATCAAAGGAGCGTCCTGTAATATAAACAATTTTTGTTTGATATTGTTGACGATGTTGTTCTAATTTGTAATTGAGCGTTTTTAGGGCAAAATCATCTCCTAGTAAAGTGTCATCTAAATCTGTAACAAATAAAAATGGCTTCATTATGACTTAGGCTTGATTACATAACTCAAGCCTAAAGTAACAGTATTTATTCAAGTTGGCATCCTCAAAAATCGGAATTGTTAAGGAAGAAAGAAATAAAGGATACAATAACTTCGGGAATATACCTGAATTCGCAGTATAATGAGAGGCTGTGCATTCAAATTATTGATACAAATAAGATTTATGGCAAAAAAGAGTATGGTCGAGCGGGAAAAAAAGCGCGCTCGTCTTGTAGAAAAATATGCAGCTAAAAGAGCAGAATTAAAAGAACAGTTCCGTACCGCAACTACTGCTGCGGAAAAATTAGATCTTCACCGTCAGCTCCAAAGATTACCTCGCAATAGTTCGCCTAATCGTCGGCGTAATCGTTGCATGGTTACTGGAAGACCCAGAGCTTATTATCGGGATTTTGGTCTATCTCGTAATGTTTTACGCGAATGGGCACATGAGGGTCTATTGCCTGGAGTGGTTAAATCTAGCTGGTAGTCTAAAAATTAGCCCAATTAATTTATAGCTGAATTCTGAAACAAGTTGTTTTAGTCTTCAGTTATTTTTTTGTTATGGTTCGCAAGTTGATTTATCCTTTAGATTAAAAAAAAAGTTTTAGATGAAATATCGTGCGCTTGAAGAAGAAAAGTTGAGGTTAAAACGTTAGGTAAAGCTTTGTAAATCTTATTGCGCTGGGAGCGCTTAGTATTGCGATAATACGGAAAACACCAGAATCATCCTGTTTACTTAAGCCTAATGGGGGGACATGGGAAAATAGCGTTTCTCAGTTGTTTTCAACAAAAGAAAAAAAATATTTAATGTTTAGGCCTAAGCAGATTTCCCTAGGTGAAGTGAACTTTTCTGGTTACTAAATAGTTAATGTTTTATTCTATATCAAGGAGTCAATTGACATGACAAATTCCTCAGAATTTCAGTGGTTTCCCACCAATGCTCCAGCTCAAAGAAGATATGATGATGTCTACTTTATCAATCCCTCTACTGGTTGGACGGTCAATAGTGATGGTAAGATTTTGGCAACCACTGATGGTAGTACTTGGAAAGAGCAATTTCAAACACCTATTGATCCCGCCTCCAATCGAGGTATCTGGTTGAGATGTGTTGGGTTTTCGACTCCCTTGAATGGATGGGTAGGAACGGTATCTACCGAGCAACGACTTTATCACACCATTGATGGTGGTATAACCTGGGAAACAGTGGATAATCTTCCTGATGAAGCGCCAGTGAAAATTTGTGGTCTGTCAGTGGTTAACGAATCAGTTATTTATGCGTCTGGAACTAACGATCCTGTTGATGTATCCCGCATGATGAAGACAGTTGATGGGGGAAAGACTTGGACCGCATGGGATATGAGTGCACATGCCTCAGCTTTAATTGATGTTTATTTCCCAACTCCTGATCGAGGTTGGGTCGTGGGAGGTTTTTCCGATGTTCCCAACCCAAGCAGGGATGACCTCATACCTGTTGTTCTATTTACATCGGATGGTGGAGTAACTTGGGAAAATCAGGTCGAGGATATTCGGGATTCTTTTCCTAAAGGAGAATGGGGATGGAAAATTCAATTTCTGAACGAGCAAATTGGCTTTGTCTCTTTAGAAAACTTGGATGAAGGCGCAATCTTGAAAACGACAGATGGTGGAGTCACTTGGAAAAGACTCCCTATTAATGATCCTCAGGGTAATGCCAATTTGGAAGGCGTTGGTTTCGTAAATGAGAATCTAGGCTGGGTTGGTGGATGGGGAGATGAAAACTTCAGCTCTGGTACCAGTAGCCAAACAACCAATGGAGGGGATAACTGGGAAGATGCCAATCAAATTGGGCTATTTATTAATCGATTCCGTTTCCTAGGCGATCCTGTGACTGTTGGTTATGCTTCCGGCCAAACGGTTTATAAATATGCTAAAGTCCCTGTTGGAGTAGCTGCTGCCCAAGAAGTGGCACCACCAACATCATTTCTGAAGACCAATGTCCCAGCCAAGTTTGAGCGTTCTGTGACCGTTGAGTTTACACTCCCGGAAAATACCAAACAGGCTACCATCAATATTTGGGATCGATTCGGAACACATATCCGCACACTAATTTGTGAAACTGAGCCAAAAGTGGGACAGAGATCGGTTGTCTGGGATGGTATAGACGATTCAGGAAAAAATGTCTCCTCCGGAATGTTTGTTTACAGGCTGACAGTCGATAGCAATGCTGAGAGTCGGATGATTCGTTTAGATAACTGATAACTCCTTATAGTTTTAATCCGAACTGCGCGATCGCTAATAGATAAAAATCACCCTTATAAAGTTTTAATTTTTTTCTGGGCAAGTTGGGTGATTTTGACATAATTGATCTTTCCGCGATCGCTGCGCCCCAAGGACTCAACTTCTAGCCAATTTTTAGGATGTTTATATTTACTTAATTGCGATCGCATCTTTTCCTTGAGTATATTCAGATCAAAATTTTCCCCTGGCACAAATACTGCTGTTACAACTTGGCCCCATTTGTCATTACTTAAGCCAATTACACAAACATCTTTTACTAATCTTGTAGCTAAAATAGCAGTCTCCACTTCAGCAGGAAACACATTTTTACCCCCGGTAATAATCTTCTGACTTTCTCGACCAACAATATAAAGAAAATCTTGCTCATCAAAATAACCAAGATCATCAGTAATCAAAAATTCTGTAAAATTAAAATCAGGATAATAACCGCCATACAAAGAATCTGACTGAATTTTTATAGTGCCAATTTGCCCTGGATTTAGCGGTCTTCCCTGATGATCAATAATTTCTACTTTGGCATGGGGTAAAACTCTACCACTACTATTATTTTGATTTAAAAAATCCTGCCAAGATAAATAAACAACTCCCGAGGCCGTTTCTGTCATGCCATAGGTAGGGCATAGCTTTATTTGTTGATCCCGAGCCTTGGCTAACAGCGATCGCCAAGCGGGAGCACCTCCTAATAACACAGCGGAAAACTTTGCTAACCAATCAGGATTAGTCTCTAGCAAAAATTTCAATTGGGTAGGCACCAAGGAAAGAAAAAAGTTTCCTGGGATAATATCTGGAACGTTTCCCTGCTTGAGAGATTTATAGGGAAAAATTGCTAATTGACCTTGGGTAATAAAACAACGCCATAGTTGCATCAAACCACTGACATGATACAGAGGTAGAGTACAGCAAGAATTAATTTTGGGAATCGCAAAATATTCAGCAAAACCTAACACCGAAGCCGTCAAACTAGACAAAGTATGAACCGCAAAACGAATTTTCCCCGAAGATCCCCCAGTCGGAATCCCAATAATAAATTTCTCCCCATCTCCCTTTCTCCCTTTCTCCCTTTCTCCCTTTCTCCCTTTCTCCCCATCTCCCAAATCTCCCCATACAAGATCGGGCTTTACCAAATCAAAAACCTGCTCCCATTCTTGAGCTTGCCAATGGGGATCACAAATAAATAAATTGACCCCAGAGATAATTGCAGCAAAAAAATAAGTAATAAACTTAATTGGGTCGGCTTCTACTAAGATGACTTGGGGTCTTGTTTTGAGCTTAGATTCTAAATCTTGTAACGGTCCCAAATATTTTTGGAGCGATCGCGATAAATTATAACTAGCAAATCCCACTAACCCTTGAGAATTTTCCCATTCTCGTAAATGCTTAAATAATAACTCCTCACTATTTAGTGAGATTTGCCTCCTCTGCTCCCCTGCTCCTCTGTGCTTCATTCTTTATCCTTCATCCTGTGACAAATGCTTCCCTTAGACAAAATATTAGGTAAACTTACTCAGCAACCAGAATGGCAAGAATATCGGCAATATCAGCAACTATTGAAATGCTGGAGCCAAGTTATTAATCGCCCAACATCTCAAAATACTCGTCCTCTGTACTTTTCTAGAGGAATTTTCGGTATAGCAACTTCCAGCGCAGCTTGGGCACAAGAACTCACCCTACAGAGATATTCTCTACTCAAGAAACTCAATAAACGCTTAAACTTTGACATTAAAGATATTCGCTTTACTCCTGCTCGTTGGGATGATACCATCATTCAGAATTCTTCCGCATATTCAAGCAAAAAATTCCATAAAAGAAAAGAGATAGCTGTCCCCCTCACGAAACAAGCGGAATCAACCGAAGAAAATATCCGCCCAGAAACAGTTGATAAAAGTTTACAAACTTGGCTAGAAAAAGTAAAAAGAAAATCACAAATTCTGCCTCTTTGTCCTCAATGCGACTCTCCAACTCCCCAAAAAGAATTAGACCGCTGGCATTTATGTTGCCATTGTATGGCACAGGAAAAGCACTTACAATACCGTCCTACCAAGTTTTCAAAAAGTAATGACGAAAAGTGAGAATCTTGTCTCGAAAGCCAAGTATCAGGTTTCGAGGTGATCCCCTCTTGGTTTCCCAAGATTCTTACCCGAAATATTGTTCCCAATTCTGTCATTTAGAATACAGTTTTTGATTTTTTTTATTCTCTTGTATCTGTTTATTAACCAATAATAAAGAAAAGGTTAAAGAAAAAAGATATCGGGGATCGCCCGAACCCAGATGTCATCAATACTTGTCTTATTTTTCTGCGGGGATCACTAAGAAGCACAATTGTGAACAACACACACATATATGGGCTAAAAGCTATTTTGCAATTAAAATCCCAATGAAGATAGTTAATGATTCGAGTTCTTCCTGTCGTCACTGTCGTTTTTATCGACCAGAAGGCCGCAGGGGGGGAGTTTGTCAAAAGTTAAATGTCCCAGTTAATAGCAATTGGGAAGCTTGCGTTTTAGCTTGTTCTCCTTTTTCAAACAGTTTAAAAAAATTAGAAGAGATTGTTCATTTAGAAACAGCCTTCCATTTGAAATATGCTGACAACTCATCTGTAATAGTTGACTCGGATCCCGAGGAAATTGCTGCTACAACTACTAATAAAATTTTATAAAAATTTTGGTTTGGCAAGGAGTTAATACTAAACTCCTTAATAAAATTAGTTTAAGGTAACCAAGGATATTGGCGGAAATCTGGAGGACGTTTTTCTAAGAAAGCTTGTTTTCCTTCAGTTCCTTCTTCAGTCATGTAGTAAAGCAAAGTTGCATTTCCCGCCAACTCTTGTATCCCAGCTTGACCGTCACAATCGGCATTAAAAGCTGCTTTCAGGCAGCGGATCGCAATTGGACTTTTTTGTAAAACTTCCTGCGCCCATTTTATTCCTTCTGCTTCTAATTCATTTATGGTCACAACATGATTCACTAAACCCATAGCTAGAGCTTCTTGAGCATTATATTGACGGCAAAGAAACCAAATTTCTCTGGCTTTTTTCTGTCCTACAATTCTGGCTAAGTAGCTAGCACCAAATCCTCCGTCGAAACTCCCAACCTTTGGGCCAGTTTGACCAAAAATAGCATTATCTGCTGCAATCGTTAGATCACAAATTAAATGTAAAACATGACCACCACCAATTGAGTAACCAGCTACCAAAGCAATAGTCACCTTTGGTAATGAACGAATTAATCGTTGTAAGTCCAACACATTGAGACGAGGTACCCCATCATCATCTACGTAGCCCGCTTTTCCCCGAATAGATTGATCTCCTCCAGAACAAAAAGCATATTTGCCATCTGTATGAGGTCCGGCACCTGTTAATAGTACGACGCCAATTTTACTGTCTTCTTTGACATCCCAAAAAGCATCGTACATTTCAAATACAGTTTTGGGGCGAAAGGCATTACGTTTATGTGGCCGATTAATTGTAATTTTGGCAATTCCATCCCATTTTTGATACAAAATATCTTCATAGTTTTTGCTGGTTTTCCAAGGAATATTCATCGGTTGTCTAGATTAATAAGGTTTTGCTTGACGACTTTAGGCATATTACCGCAACCAAGTTGATTTTCTTTTTCGGTTTATTAATCACGATCGCCTGGATTTTTCTAGGACATACTTGACAAAACTTTATTAAGCAATTATGAATTTTGACGTATTTACACTAGGGATCAACGCTAAAATACTTTCAACAAGTTAAACTGTGATTATATTCAAATAAGAAATTGCAGATTTTGTTTGATTTTCGTGAGATATCAAATAGCTCTAAATTAAACAAAACTTAACAAATAAAAAATACAATTATTCAACCCTTATATAACTCGTCCTCACGCGTTCCTTGATAGATTAAAAATCCCAAGGTCGCCCTTCAAATATATAACTGTAAAATTGAGGTAATTAAAATGTCTATCACCCAGCTTATTCGTTGTCCAAATTGTGGAAGTTTTGCAGAAAAAAACCATCTAGAAAATCATATTATGCGTACGTCTTGCAATAGCTGTGATTATCTGATGGTGCAATGCGCTAAAACTGGTAAGGTTATTGAATCCTACGCTCCAGGAATCAATTATGTAATGTCTACAGCTTCGAGACCAAGACCAGCAACTAGACCTACGGCGCAAAGAAGACAAGCAACTAGACCTGCAACTAAAAGCTCTACGACTGAGAGACCCTTAGTTGCCCACAAGCAGCATTAGCTTCGAGACCCCGAGAATAGCGAATACTAACTGCTATTCTCTGTTGTTGTAAAATTTCTTTGAATTGATTAACCCGCTGCTTACTAGGACGCTGATAATCAACTTCAGAGATTGGGTTATAGGGAATAAGATTAACATGAGTGGGAAACCCCCTCAGATGCTGAAGTAATTCCTCTGCATGTTCTGGTAAATCGTTAACGCCAGAAAGCAAAATATACTCAAAAGTTACTCTTCTTCCCGTAATCTGAAAATATTCTCGACATTCATCGAGTAGGGATTCTAGGGAATAATGCTGGGCACTGGGAATTAGAGTTGCTCTTAAATCTTGATTGGATGCATGAAGACTAACGGCAAAGGTAATTTGTAGTTTATGTTGGGCTAATTCGCGAATTTTCCCTTTCAGCCCGACTGTGGAGATCGTTAGCGATCGCTGACCAATTCCCACATCAGTATTCAGAGATTTTACTGCTGATACGACTGCATCAATATTTATTAAAGGCTCTCCCATGCCCATAAACACTACATTGCTAACTCGTTGCCCAAAATCTTCCTGGACAGTGAGAACCTGATCGACAATTTCATAGGCTTGGAGGTTACGGGTAAAACCGCCTTTTCCTGTGGCACAAAAATCACAGGCCATCGGACAGCCGACTTGGGAAGAAACACAGACTGTTAAGCGTTTATCGGTAGGAATCCCCACAGCTTCGACAATTAGGCCATCGTGAAGTTTTAGGAGATATTTGCGGGTTGCATCGGGGGCAATGCTGCAATAGTGAATTTGCGATCGCCCGATTGCTTGTTCGGCGAAAGATTGGCGGAATTTCTTAGGAAAAACCGTAATTTCATTCAGCGATCGCGCTCCTTTTTGATACAACCATTGATATAGTTGTTTGCCGCGATAGGCGGGTTGACCTTGTTCTTGAACCCAACTGGTTAATTCTTCTACAGATTTTCCTAACAGAACTTCTTTCATTATTTGCTAATGGCTAATTGCTAATTGTTGAGTGGTCAATGTTTAATGTTTAATGTTCAATGTTTAATGTTTAATGGTCAATGTTTAATGTTTAATGTTCAATGATTTTGATTCCCCGAATAGAATAGTCCAACAATTCAATGGGATGAAAAACCCGAGGTTGTTGATCTCTTGGTTGTAAATGCTTCTTGATTTGCAGAGAACAACCAGGATTGGAAGAAGCAATGATCTCAGCACCAGTATTCAATAAATTATTAACCTTTTGCTGTCCCAACTCATTAGCAACGTCTGGTTGCAAGAGACTATAAACTCCTGCACTACCGCAACATAGAGCTGCATCTACTGGTTCGCGTAATTTTACTCCTGGGATTCTCTTCAGCAGTTGACGCGGTTCTAGACTAATCTTTTGTCCATGTAATAAATGACAGGCATCTTGATAAACTATTTTGATATCTTCTTTGGCTATGGGGGATAGTTCGGTTGTGAAATCAATGGCGAATAAGAATTCTTGAATATCTTTGACTTTATCGGCAAAAATCTGAGCTACCTCTCGATATTCGGGATCATCCGCCAGGATAGAACCATATTCTTTTAGGGTATGTCCGCAACCGGCTGCATTAATAATAATCGCATCAACATTAGTATCCCGAAAACTATCGATCATTTGTTTGGCTAAACTTTGCGCTTGGGCCTCTTGGCCTTGATGAGCGGGGAGGGCAGCACAACAACCCTGACTTTTGGGAATGACTACTTCACAACCATTAGCGGTGAGAACTCTGGCGGTTGCTTCATTGACTGGGGAGAAAAATAATCTTTGCACGCAACCTAAAATCATGCCAACTCGATAGCGTTTGGTTCCTTGCGCGGGAATGACATCGGGTAAATTATCTTGAAAGGAACTGGCTGATACTTGGGGGAGAACCGATTCCATTGCTGCTATACGAGGTGATAGCTTATCTAATATTTTGGTATTACGAATTACTTTTTGCAATCCAGATTTTTGATACAACCAGAATGCAGGGAGAAAACTGCGTAAACGATTGGGGTAAGGAAAAAGATTGAATATTAATGTTCTGATGAATTTGTCTGGTAGGCTGCGTTCTTGATTTCTTTCGAGTTGGGGGCGAGTTTGGGCTATCAGTTGATCATATTCTACTCCCGCAGGGCAAGTTGTGGTGCAAGCTAAACAACCTAAGCAACTGTCGAAATGTTGTACGGTAGCTTCCTCGATTGTGGCTTCGCCTTTCGCGATCGCGTCCATTAAATAAATTCGTCCTCTTGGCGAATCCATTTCTTTGCCAATTACGCGATAGCTGGGACAGGTGGAAAGACAAAACCCGCAATGAACACAACTATCAATTATGTCTTGTTTTGGTGGGTTTATCTCATCAAAATTAGTAGTCATTTATAATGATATTTTATAATTTTCGGGAAGATATTGGCACATCACCACATCTTACTCATTTTAATGATCTCACTTTTCGGATCTTGCTCCTATTTTTTGATTGTTTGGTTTGCTGTGCGATCGCGTTGGGAAAGTTTTGCGTTTATCTGGATTGAGCATATACGGTAAATTATTAATTTAGGTTGCTTTCATTTAATTTAATGGTTACTTTATCTCAGCCAGCTTCCACTAGATATTTCAGTAAACCTTTGTCTTTTGCTTTT
The DNA here is from genome assembly GCA_039190385.1 of Cyanobacteria bacterium P01_F01_bin.143. Lineage (GTDB taxonomy): Bacteria > Cyanobacteriota > Cyanobacteriia > Cyanobacteriales > Xenococcaceae > Xenococcus. Next base: position 19,607 of record JBCCYD010000026.1, read on the forward strand.
TCTGTGAATTCTTGATAATTAGTTATTTTATCTGAGATTTTCTCTCTAGTATCTTGTCTTGGTATTATGCTGGAATCATCAACATTCGGCAGATGAATTTTTTTGCTTGTTCCAAGACCAATATCACTCAAGAAATTACTAAGATAAATTAATTTTTCGGTATTTGTTTTATGCTCATGAATATCTTCATAATGCAACACAAAATATTTTTCCTTTGTTAGAGAACTATTATTTTCAAAAAATTGATACCATTGCTCTGCCCAATCGACCCATTTAGCAAAATTTTCTATGGACAAAGATATACAAATTCCAGAAGTGTTCAACTGATTCCACTTATTAGTTTTGATGGCAATTTCATGAGATATATAGGCATCTAATAAGTTACGTTTGATTAAAATCTTTTTGATATTTCTATTTTTTATAATTGCTGTTTCTATAGTTTGAAGATCAAGATGGTCAGGGAATAGCTTGAACCCCATATATTTTTTGGGAGTCAATTTCTTTAAAATATCAAGTAATTGGGTTGGATTATTATATATCCATTTGATTAGATTAATATCTTCTAAATTTGCAAAATCTAATGAATATTTGTGATTGATATACTTAATAATTTTTAGATGATGATTCTCTTGACCAATATAAAATTTGTCTGGATGAAAAATTTCATAATAAAAAGTAATTAAAGGATGATGGTTGAGCAAATGACACAAAAAGTTGCTTCCTGTTCGGGGAACTGCAATCAAGGCTACAATCCAATCTTGATTTTGCTTTGCTACCATGAAAAACCACTAATTAAATCATATTGCGTTCAAGAATAGCGACATCTAATTTATTCTGTTTGTCCAACATATCACTAAGATTGTCATAAATCCAAGCTGGGGGATTAGCCTCTGTCGCGATCGCCTTTTGATAAGCTGCGATCGCCTCATTAAATCTTCCTTGTTTTTGCCAAGCCATTCCTAAATTTGCATATCCCCAAGTTGGTGGTGATGGATCTACGGCGATCGCTCTTTGATAAATTGCGATCGCTTGGTCTAATTTTTCTTGATGCTGGAAAATATCGCCGAGATTGTAATAAATCCAAGTTGGGGCACTAGCTTCTGTTGCGATCGCCTTTTGATAAGCCGCGATCGCCTTATTAAATCGTCCCTGTTTTTGCCAAGCATTACCCAAATTACCGTATAACCAAGCTGGTTTTTGAGGAGAGATCTCGATTGCTTGTTGATAAACCGTGATCGCGCTGACTAAATCTTCTTGCTCTTCTAGATAGCTTGCTAAATAAAAATAAATTAGGAAATTATTAGGTTCAGTCTGGATTGCCTTTTGATAAGCTGCGATCGCTTGTGAAACTTGGTTAGCAAGTTTAAAGTTATTGCCCAAACTCACATAATATTCAGCACTAATCTGGATATTTTTTCGCCAAGCAATACTCTCATGCAGAAAATATTGTTCGTATAATCGATCGCGATTAAAGGGATTTTTGACAATAATGTAACCCTTAGAAACTAATAAATCGTTACATTTTTTATCTTCAATACTAATTGCTAAAATTCGATATTCTTCAAAAGGGAATTTCTCTAAGACAGGAAATTCACTACCTTCTATATCCATAGATAAATAATGAATTACCTGGGGTGCCCGATGCTTTTTTAGTAATTCAGCTAGAGTAATTGCATTTTTGCTAACTTCTCTTCCTTTGCTAACAATCTCTTGAGAATCATTTCTATATTTAATGAGATTAGCTTTAATGCCACCCAACATGGGATGAACTCGCGATCGCTCTCCTTCGAGATAGGTGACACTCTCATTACTATGAGAAAGACACAGATTTTCACAAATGCTATGAGGTCGATTTTTAACTAATTCTTGAAAATAGCTATCATTAGGTTCGATACAAATACCTGTCCATTGCAAATCGTTTTCCAATACATAACAACTACTAGCATTGATTCCATTACAAGCACCTGCCTCAATAAAAAATTTGCCATATTCATTGGGGAAAATATGCTCGACAATCCAGCGATCATTATTAGTTGTATTCCTGCCTATATGACTGTTATATTTCATAATGGCTAATGGTCAATGGTTAATGTTTAATGGTCAATGGCTAATGGTCAATGGTCAATGTTCAATGTTTAGAGCAATTTTGAGATAACTCTAAAGCCCTTTGCGTATAAGTTGTTGGATAACGAGTTAAACTTATTTTTCCATTTTCTCCAATTACTAAACCCCTTGCCGGATAAACTTCACCTTGACTTGTCATGATTGGTGGATATTGTTGCTGTAGCGCGATCGTTAAATCAGCTTTGTTTCTTGATTGACTTGTTCTAGAAGACCCGTTGTTCAGAATAATTCCTTCTGCGGTAAATATTTCGATTGGTTGCGGAGGAATTCCACCCCGTCCTTTAATTGTGAAACTACTACCCTCAGCAACACGGGTCGCGCCGCAAACCGAAGCAAAATCTTCGTTGACTCTAACTATATTGGGCGAGAATTGCACTAAGCCCTTTGCTCCACCTATATCAGGTGTATTTAGGGAAACATCACCATCGAAGCCAAACTCAGAACTAGCATCAATATCGTTAGTTCCATTCTCAGATATCGCCGATCTTTCTTGAAGACCTAAAATTTCTGTTGCTGTAATTGTTATATCACCACCGTTTCCTTCGCTCGCATTAGCAATAATATCGTTGCCCTCAATTTGAGGAGCAAAAGCAATCACAAACTGAGCATTAATATTAATGTTGCCTCCATTAGCATCGTTAAAGGCTTGGGCTGATATTTGACTATCTCCTTTCAACAATAAAGTATCTTCAATTTGTAAGGTGATAGTGCTCAGATCTTGGTCTTCTTGGCCAAATTGAGTTGCAGCGAGCAATTCGGCTTGATTCTCTAAAGTTAAAGAATTAGTCTGAATAAAAAGATTCCCGCCATTGCCGGATCCTTGGCTATCTACTGTGACTTGACCACCATTGATGATTATAAAACTAATGGGATTTTGGATATTAATGCTGCCACCATTTCCCCTAGAACCGTCAGTAGTATTGGCAAATAATCCAGTTCCAGGTTCGAGTTCATTTAAAACTTGTTCGTCAAATTCTAAAATTTCTGGCGGAAGTTCGGATACATTTTCTCCATCTATTGTGATACTTTCACTAATTTGCAGGTTAATATCACCAGCATTCCCATTGCTATCCGTCGCAGCAACAATTTTTCCTCCAGCCGTTATTTCTAAGTTTTGAGACTCGATAGAAATACTCCCACCATTTCCACTGGAATCAATAGTAGTATTGGCAAATAATCCAGTTTCCTGTTCAAGAGCGTTTAAAAGTGGTTCTTCAAATGGTATAAATTCATTAGCAGGAGCATTCTCACCATCGATTTCAATGCGATCGCTGATTTGAAGGTTAATATCGCCAGCATTCCCATTACCATCGGTACCTGTAATAATTTTGCCTCCAGCCGTTAGCTCCAAGGTTTGAGCCTCGACGGTAATACTGCCCCCATCATTGTTACTTCCCGCAACATTATTTTCGGTCAAAGCATCTAAGATTGCTCCGTTTGTTAAAACCACATCTTGAGCCTCAATCCTCAGCTCACCGCCTTGTCCAATTCCACCTTCCTGAACATTGGTAGAAACAAAGGAAAAATTGCTAGAGGAAAATGTTTCCCCGGCCGTTATCTCAATATTGCCCGCATTGCCCTGGGAATCAGGTCTAATTTGACTTGCTATGAGGGTATTTCCATCGAGAACAATATTTTCTCTGGCAATTATATTAATATCACCAGCATTGCCGATACCATTAGTATCAGATAATATCTCAGAACGATTTTGAAACGTGGCAGAACCAGTATCAATTGTAATGATGCCGGCATTTCCTTGGGCGATGGTATTGTCTCCTGAGGTTACTTGACTGGCAATCCCTCCTTTATCTAACAAGATACTCTCGGTCGTAATTGTAATGTTGCCCGCATCGCCATTCCCCAATGTGTTGTTCAAGATACGGCTAGTTATGGGAGCTTCTAAAGAAGTTACAGATGAATTTATAGATAGGGAATTAGCCGTAATCTCGATATTTCCTGCATTTCCCGTAGCACCCTCTTGAATTTGAGTTGATATGATACTATCTTCAAGCGAGATACTATTTGTAGCTTCAAGAATCAAATTGCCCGTATTACCTTCTGCCCCTGAAGCTGTCAGACTGTTTAATCGAGAATTGCCACTCAGTGAAATATTAGTTGCCGTTAGCAGAATATCACCTGCATTTCCTAAACTGTTGGGTTGGATATTATTGTCGATACCACTACTTCCAGTCAAAGAGATGGTATCTGTAACATTGATAGCAATATCTCCTGCCTGAGCATTATTAAAATTCGTAGAATTTGCCCTAATTCCTGCTAAGAGTTGACTTCCTTCGCTTAAAGCTAAGTTAGCGGCATTAATCTTAATTGAACCGCCATCATCACTGTTAATAAAAATAGTGGAACCTGATAATGATACATCTGCCAGATTGACATTTTCGGGAAAGCTCAAGTTGAAATTATCGTCAAAACTGATGGTTCCTGATGAGGATAAGCCACCTAATTCGAGATCGACTCCTACCGGAAATGTTTGTGTATCCTCAAAGCTCACATTCCCCCCTAGCAACGCTAAGGTCTGACCTGGTGATACTCTTAAATCTGCACCTCTTATTTGGATCTCGGCAGGATTGTCGCGGAAGTTGAGACCAATAGGAGCATTAATGGTTAATAAGGGAGGATTATTTAGATCAGTGGCGCTAAATTCACCATCAGAAAATACGATGCTATCTGCGGTACTGCCATAGAATGAACCACCAATATTTAAACTTGCTCCATCTCCAAAGAGAATACCTGCGGGGTTGATTAAAAATAAATTTGCACTACCATTTGCGCTAATAAAACCATCAATATTGGAAATATTGCCCCCTGTAACGCGAGAAAAAATGTTGCTGACATCGATCGCGTTGTTAAAGAATGCGTTGCTGCCACTGGGTACGGAAAAATCTTGGAAACTATGAAATAAATTACCCCCAGCGCGATCATCACCATTGATAGTAATAACATTGCCATTGGTAGTTACCGTAGTTGAAGTGCTCCCGTCGATCACGATTTGTGCTGACACTGACAGTGGTGCTAAGCAGATTGAACCAGCGATTAATACAGTATTTTTTAGGTTCATGTTGGCAAACATGATAGTGTTTTCCCTTATAATGTTATTTGATAATATCTATGTTTTCAGTATATCCACGTAATTGGTTACATTATAGTTCTAGATTTTAAGTTCGGTAACATTAGCATATTCATCCGTAAATTCCCCTAAGATAAGAAGTAAGTTTTCCCCCTAACTTTCTCATGTCAGCCATTATTAATCCTACTGAACCATTTGAATTCAATAATCTCTTAAATGGTCGTTTCGATATTAAGGGCTTTGAGAATCAAGAGAATAGGTTAAATGGAACAAGCAGAAGAGACTCCATTACTGGCGGTAATTTAGCTGATGTTTTAAGTGGTTTAGAAAGTGCAGATACCGTTAGTGGTGGAGGGGGAAATGATACTCTATTTGGTTGTGATGGTAACGATTCTCTAGATGGTGGTATTGGTAACGATTTCATCAAAGGCGACACTGGAAACGATTTTCTCAAAGGCGACACTGGGAATGATTTTCTCGATGGTGGCAGTGGTAACGATTCGCTTCAAGGAAATTCAGGTAATGATATTTTATTGGGCGGAACTACTGGAAGTGATACCCTCGAAGGAGGCGAAGGGAATGATACTCTTCACGGTAACCTCAATGCAGAAAGTATTAATGTCTTAGACGATAACTCAACTGTTGCTAAGGTTCCTAATACGAATATTAATCAGGTGCAAACTGGATTGAACGAAGTTTTGGTAGCCATTAAAGCTTTGTTAACTGCGGCAAATGATGGTGGTGATAGCTTGAGTGGCGGTGCTGGTGATGATGTTCTGAGCGTAACGGATGGCAATAATACTCTCAGTGGCGGGACTGGGGCTGATACTTTCCAATTTTTATTTTCCCAAGGAGTGCCCGATAATTTGAATGAAATAACTGATTTTCAACCAGAAGAAGATTCTATTGTGATTCAAGGCACGGCAGATAACAACGAACCCAGTTATGATCCTGAGACTGGTAGAGTTTCGTTAGATGGGCAAGAAATTATTCAACTAGAAGAAGGGCTCAATATTGATTCAAATGATATTGAATTTATTTGAACTTTTCGAAAAAAGACTTAGTGTCGTTGCTCGTCGTAAAGAAAATTAACATTACTGAAACAAAGATTTACAGGAACTTTAACCAATCGTAACTTTTGATACAGCAAATATTTATAATCTGATCAGCAAAATTGTTTTATAGTGGAAAAGAGATTGTGA
>JBCCYD010000027.1:0-25740 GCA_039190385.1 Cyanobacteria bacterium P01_F01_bin.143
ACCAGAAAAAGAATATTTAAGAGGGGAAATAACACAAAAAACGATGCCGCAAGGGGAACATAGTGTTTTGCAAGCTAACTTAGTTACCACAATTAATCAAGCAGGAAAACCTAAAAAAATCGCTTGTGCCTTTCCTGAGTTACGTTGCACATTTGCTGGAAGTTCAATTGTTCCAGATGTTACGGTTTTCCAATGGCAAAATATTCCTCTACAAGCAAATGGGAGAATTACGAATAAGTTTGAAATTCCCCCAGATTGGATAATTGAAATTCTATCTCCAGAACAATCAGCTAATCGAGTAATTAGAAAAATTACTTTTTGTTTATCTGAAGGAACAAAACTAGGATGGTTAATCGATCCACAAGATGAATCGGTAGTAATTTTTAAACCTAATACCAGTCCCATAGTGAAAGCTGACCAAGATTCATTAGTAGGATTGGCAGTATTAGAAAATTGGGAACTTTCAGTAACAGAGATATTTAGTTGGCTTGATTTTAGTGGAACTTAATCTTGACTGGCTAAATATCCTAAACCGAGACAGCAAAAAGCATTAATTCCGAGAAAACTACGAGCGATCGCGCCACTACCTAATCCCCAAACAGCAGGATCGACCATCGCACTAATCCCCAAACAAGCGGCAACTCCCAAACAAATACCGATCACAAACCATTTCAACGTTTTATGCCCGGCCAAAAGCGACACTAAAGCAAAGGGAATCAAGACACTGGCAAAAATAGGATTCAGACTAGTCGTTCCCATAACCACATTACCCAATTCAGGCAGAGAACTTCCCACCAAACGAAATGGCCATTGGGGCAAGTCAAACACATATAATCCTTGGAGGAAAAATAAACCAGAACTGCCAAAAATCAATCCACTATTGAGCGCAAAAGTAAAAGGTAAATAACTACGTAAAAACCAAGCTAATAAATAGGAACCAATAACCATTCCTAACTTAGGCAATAATGCTGCGGCCCCACCATCTAACCAAAAAATAGGATTAATATAGCCATTGTCTCTGAGCCAACGGAAGAAGTCACGAAAACTAATTTCTCCTTTGAGCGCTAAATTCACCGCGGCTTCAGCATTTAAATGACCAGCACCAAAATAATTTAAGGAATCTTCTTTTTCTGGACGCGCTGATTTTTTTAGAATCTCTATAATTTCGGCTGGGCTTTCAATGCCACTAGCTTTAATTAATGCCGCAACACCTGAGACATGGGGAGCAGCCAAACTAGTTCCTTGAAAACCGACAAATACTGATTCGCCTGTACTAGGATCAATGGTGTTTTGGAGAATTTTGTTAGCTTCTGAGCCTCCTGGAGCAGACAAATCAACTCCTGCGCCATAGTTGGAATAGGGTGCTTTAGCTCCTTCCAAATCGGTAGCGGCAACTCCCATCACTTTGCGGTAACGAGCAGGATAGGAAGCTGCATTGAGATTTTCATTCCCTGCTGCGGCGATGATGACGACTCCTTTGTTGTAGGCATAGGCGATCGCTTCTTCTAGCAAGCGACTGGCTCCACCACCACCTAAACTAAGGTTAATAACATCAGCATTATTATCAGCAGCAAATTTTATCGCTTCGGCAATATCGGCAACTGTGCCCCCACCATTAGCACCTAGAACCTTTAAGGGCATAATCTTGGCGAGATGGGCAATACCAGCGACGCCGTAACCGTTATTCGTTGATTGAGCGATGACTCCGGCGACATGAGTGCCATGACCATTATCATCTGCGGCATTTTCGCGATCGTTGACAAAATCGTAACCCTCAACAAATTTAGTTAGTTTGAGATCGGGAACTTTGCTAACTCCGGTATCGATAACCGCGATCGTAATGCCTTCTCCTTTAGTTTGATCCCAAGCTGCTTCGACATTAATATTGCGAAAATTCCATTGCTTGCGATATTCAGGATCATTGGGAACTTCTAGAGCTTTATATTCGTAGTTGGGTTCAATATATTCAGTCTCCTTGACCAAAGGCGATCGCGCCAAGATATCTAATAAGGGTTGTTTTCCTGAAATGACATAAACATGATCCTCTACTGAAAAAATACTATTGAGATTTACTTGGCGGGAATATTCTTGATTAATAGCTTGGATTTGCTTGCTAATTTCCACCATTGGCACATCTTCTCGAAAATCCAAAATAATTGAATTGAATTCTCCTTCTACGGCTAGGCCCTTAAAATTAGTCAGGGCAAACCCTAAGCCAATTATGAATAAAACTAATAGTAAAAATTTCTTCATCGTCTCATGATTACTTGTCTCATTAATATCTATGATAATCGCGAGCTTTGATTCTGTAGGAAATTAGTTTTGATGCTAGTTTTGGATTATATGGACAAAATCTATTTTTCTGAATACTTAGATTTGAGTTGTAATTTTTGACCCAAATTATAGTAATAAACGTAAACCACTTAAAATTACCAAAACCGTAGAGCCTTCATGCCCAATTACCCCTAGGGGCATATTGATATTACCTGTAAAGTTGGCTATCAATAAGAGAAAAATAAACGACAGCGCAAAAGTAATGTTTTGTTTGATAATACGATTGGCACGACGACCGAGACTAATTGCCTGAGATATTTTTTCAAGGCGATCGCTCATCAAGATTAGATCGGCTGTTTCCAAAGCCACGTCATTTCCCGCACCCACCATAGCTATACCTACTGTTGCCATAGCAAGTGCCGGGGCATCGTTAATTCCATCTCCTACCATTGCCACATTTTGATATTTTCGCTGTAGCTGTCGAATAACTGTTAATTTATCTTCTGGCAGAAGTTCCCCATAAACCATTTCTATGCCAAGGGATTCAGCAACACTATCAGCAGTAACTTGATTGTCTCCCGTTAGTAAAACTATTTGTTCGATACCCAATTGTTTTAATTCTCTAATTAGTGCTGCTGCTTCTGGTCGAATAGCGTCAGCAACAGCAATCGAACCGATAACTTTTTCATCTTCAATCACCCAGACAACAGTTTTTCCTTGTTTTTCCAGACGTTTATTTATTTGAACTAATTCAGGATTTAAATGAGGAATTTCTTGGGTAATAAAAGCCGTTTTTCCTACCTTGATTGTTTTCCCTGCTACTTCACCGACAATTCCTAGACCCGTTTTTGCTTGTACTTGACTGGCATTTTGCCATTGCAAGTTTTTTTGTAAAGCAGCTTGGGTAATTGCTTTGCCAATAGGATGTTCCGAACAAGATTCTAAGGCAGCAGCCAACTTTAAAACCTTATCGCTCTTTTCCCCTAATATTGGAACAATCTCTGCCACTTCTAATTTTCCCGTTGTTAGAGTACCAGTTTTATCAAAGGCGATCGCTTTTACTTTTCCCATCTTCTCTATTTGAGAGCCATTTTTAAAAAGAATTCCCGCTCTAGCACCACGAGCAATTCCTGATAGCAGAGTCGGCATAATTGCAGCCATCAAAGCGCAGGGAGAAGCTACAACTAAGAATATTAAAGCTCGATAAATCGTTGTTTCCCAATCCCAACTTAATAACAACGGTGGTAAAGTTGCCAACAATAATCCAACTAAAACGATAACTCGTGCATAGCTTCGCTCGAATCTTTCGATAAACTGCTGAGACGGAGGAGCTTCAGTTTGTGCTTTTTCTACTAACCGAATCACTCGTTGAATAAGACTATTTTTCGGCGATCGAGCTACCTTTACTTGCAAAGCTCCATTACCGTTAAGCGTACCAGCAAAGACTTCATCCCCAATCTGCTTATCTATAGGAATAGACTCTCCAGTAATTGATGCTTGGTTAACATTAGTCCAACCTTCTAAAATAACTCCATCAACAGGAATTAATTCTCCTGGTTTAACCAATACTAAATCTCCTACTTTTAATTGGGTGATCGAAATTTCTTGTTGTCGCCCCTCTTGGATGACCATAGCTGTATTGGGTGCAGTTGCCATTAAAGAACTAATATTTCGCTCCGTGCGCTGCATGGCAATATCTTCTAAAGCACCGCTAATTGCAAAAATTAGAATCAATACTCCCCCATCAATTATTAAGTAATAGTCCTGTTGCCATAAACCCAAAATAGCTGCTCCTAAAGCAGCCACGATCATAAGTAAATCTACATCTAACTCTCTTTCTGTAAATAGAGTTGTCAATCCTTCTTTTGTGCTTTCATAACCGCCAATTACATAACCGACGGGAAAAATTAACAAAGCAATACTAATCCAACCTAGATGAAGACTTAACCAACCCAAAAAGATGAGAATCGCGCAAGCCGCGGCAGCAAATGCATCTGGATATTTCTGTAAAACTTGATAAAAAGAAGATTTAGATAGATATCTTGGAGTCATTGACTTAGAAAATCTGATTACTCTTTCACGGTAAACCTTGACATTAATGTTAAGGTCAAGAAAATAAATCACACTTGGCCAAAAACATTAATAATTGCCTTAAATGCCTACTGAATATTTAACTATTAAAAAACTTACAGAGAAAGTAGGAGGAGGAATAACTCCTCGCATGGTGCGTCACTATCATCAAATAGGGTTACTACCCGAAGCCGTTAGATCGCCGAGTAACTATCGTCTCTATACCAAAAACCATGTCCAGTATCTACGCAGGATTGTGGCACTCAAACAACAAGGATTCCAATTAGAACATATTCGCAAGCTACTAGAAAATCAATTAGAACCAGAAGCGAATGTCACCCTGCTCTCTCGACTACAGCAGCATTACTATTCGATTATTCAAAAGATAACTCAACTGCGACAAACCGCATCAGCATTAGAAAGATTGCTAGGAGGCGATCGCGATTGTCAAAATGTTCAAGCTGAAGTAATTGCAAAAATCAAACAGTTGAATGCCGATGGAGCTAAGTTAGAGGATGAATTAGACCCAATGGATTATCTTTGGAAAGCTTTTGATGCTTCAATACTAGCCCACCCAGAAAGGTTTGAAGAATCCTTGACCTATCTTTTACCCGATTTATCAGGACGGTCGGAAATTGAAGTTGATTTAATTTATCAACTGGTACTAGCCTGTGGAGATGTAAGTTTGGTGCATTTTCTCAAAATTAGCGATGGCGCGATTGCGGCTGCTCGTGAAGGACTAAAATCTGGCTGTCAGATAGTTGGAGATGTTCTGGCGGTCACTGCTCCTTTAGATCGCCCTCGTCTTGCCCATCTCGGATGTGATGTTGAGACTTTAATCGATAATCCCCACATTATTGGTGCTGCCGAAGCAGAGCAAGAATTTTGGCATGATAAATTTTGGCATGATAAATTACATCATCTAAAACCAGGGGGGATTCTGCTCATCGGATATGCACCATCTGTTTTAGTAAGTATCTGTCAAGGAATTAGAAATAAGCAACTACAACCTGCTTTAGTTATTGGGATGCCCATTGGCTTTAGTCATGCTCCTGCTGCTAAACGTCTTTTAATAGATTCTGGCGTGCCTTTTATCACTATTTCAGGAACTTTTGGAGGCGGATTATTAGCCGGAACAGTCTTGAATGCTCTTGCTCGATCCACAATTGAAAAGCCAGATTGTCACTGTTATCTACACCAATCAAGTTGATAATTATTTGACGAATTAGTTATTAATAAGAATTAGCACCTGTAAGTCTCAAATAAAATACTACATAGCTAGATAATCAATTCTCATAAACACACTATATTTTTGACATTTTTTGATCAATTTGTTCTACTAAGATCCTTAAAAATGAGAATGGTTATCATTCTTGAAAAAATCCCTAGCAATGCATACTATCTTGTTTTCTCCAAATTACTCTGCATTATTCAGTTATTTTAAGTTATTGCTTTAGTAATTAAATTGATTTGAAATAATCCTGAAGTAGTGAAATATACAAAGCATGAAAAGTAAAAGAGCTTTAATATCCTCATACTAAATTACGGAAATTGTTTATGGTAGCGACCTTAGGTACGAATAGTATAAGTGAAGCAATTAAAGCGAACTCCCAACGAGAAAAGCTGAATGGTTTTGATACTGGATGCGAATTTTGTGGAAGGTCTCATCCTGCTAACGATCACTGGAAATTTATGGCAGAAGACATGCCAAACGATCCGTTAGACATGATTGATGACTTGATCAAAATGCGAGTCTACAAATCTAAAACGCTAGATGTAGCAGATGCTCTAAGTGCTGCTGACTTAAGAAAAACCTTGCTGTTAAAAATGGCAGGAAAAGGAGATCCTAAAAGAGAGAAACTAGTTCTCGAACTATGTAAACAAGCGGGGGGGATTGATAATGCTTTTGCTGCTGCTTTCGGGACTAAGGCAGGCGAGTTTTTTGGCGATGCCATTCAACTGGGTCAGTTTAGCCGTCGCCGTTTTCTAAAGAATTTAGCTGTTGGCGCAGCCTTGATTAGTCTAGTTAACTGCGCTCCAAACCAAACAGAAGAATCATCCACTCAAAACTCGGAGGTGGTTGCCGGTGCAGATAACCTAGAGAAGAAAAACCTTAAGATTGGGTTTATTCCCATTACTTGCGCCACGCCAATCATCATGTCGAAGCCTTTAAAGTTTTATGAGAAATATGGCTTTGATGCTGAAGTAATCAAAATGCCTAGCTGGGGTGCAGTTCGAGATTCTGCAATTGCTGGAGAGTTAGATGCCTACCACATGCTAGCTCCGATGCCCATAGCGATGACTTTAGGTTTGGGTTCTTCAACCTTTGGTGTCAAGCTAGCCAGTATTGAAAATATTAATGGTCAAGCAATTACTGTCGCCAACAAATACAAAGGCAAAGTCAATGGACCAGGAGATTTCAAAGGGTTTACTATTGGCGTGCCTTTCCCCTATTCAATGCATAACTTACTATTGCGATATTATCTTGCTACTGGAGGTATCGACCCAGACAAAGATGTTAAGATTCGCCCTGTACCACCGCCAGATAGTATTGCTCAATTAGTTGCAGGTGATATTGATGCTTATTTAATGCCAGATCCTTTCAACCAGAGAGCAGTGTATGAAGAGGCTGGCTTTATTCATAAGTTAACCAAGGATATTTGGGAGGGACATCCTTGTTGTGCGTTTGCTGCTAGTGATGAATGGATTAACGCCAACCCCAATACTTTCCGTGCGTTAAATAAGTCGATCATCGAAGCGGCTGGCTATGCTAGTAATCCAGCGAATCGAACTGAAATCGCCAAGGCAATCTCTGAAAGGGCTTTTTTGAATCAGCCAGTAGAAGTTGTAGAAGCTGTTCTAACAGGAAGCTTTGAAGATGGTTTAGGGAACAAACAAGAAATCCCTGATCGTATTGATTTCGACCCTTATCCTTGGCAGAGTTTTGCCAATTGGATATCTTCACAGTTAGTGCGCTGGGATTTACAAGGAGATAGCAAAGTTAAAACTGCGATCGCAGCCGATCAATATGATGAAGTTGGCAAACAAGTCTTTATGACAGATTTAGCTCGCGAGCTTGCTCAAGAGGTTGGACAAACTCCTCCTACAGAAATTTACCGCACTGAAACCTTAGCCTTTGATAAGTTTGATCCTGCCAAACCTCAAGTATATGTCGATGAACAAATCAAAAAATATGGAGTTTAAGTATGACGGCAGTGCATAAGAAAATAGCACTCAAGAAGTCAGAGAATAAGTTATTGGCAAATGAGAACGTTAAATTCACAAAACGTGTAATTACCGTCTCAGAAAAATCGCCTCATAGGGGTTAATGAACTCGTTATAGCTTGATTTTCCAAGATGGGAGAGCTTCCACTAGGGAGCTCTCTCAAACATCGCGACTAAAACGACCATTCCTCGTTATCCTAAAATCAAAATTGCCAAGTCGTGAAGAATAAGTTTTATAATCTTCAGATATCAAGATTCCACTGAAAAGCAACTAATGAAAAGGGATGAAATTCTAGCAATTGTCAGAGCAAATCAGAGATCGCTTCAAAAACTAGGGGTTAAGTCTCTCAGTCTCTTTGGCTCAGGAGCGCGTAACCAAATTAAGCCAGATAGTGATATTGACTTTTTAGTTGAATTCGACTCTCCGGTAGGATTATTTGGGCTATTTCAGGTGCAACATTATTTGGAAGACATTCTAGAGCACTCTGTTGATCTGGGAACTCTTAAAGCTTTAAGAGAGCATCTACGTAAACCAATCTTAGAAGAGGCAATTCGTGTCTTCTAGAGGATGGTCATTGCGGGTACAGGATATTTTGAGAGCCATTAACAGCATTCAGCAATGTACCAATGGCATGACACAAACTGACTTTGAGTCTAACGAAATGGTGATTCAAGCAGTTCTCTACAATTTGATTGTCATCGGAGAAGCATCAGTTAACATTCCCACTGATATTCAAGAGCGTTTCCCCGAACTACCCTGGCGACTGATGAGAAACATGAGAAATCTTATTGCTCATCAATACTTTCGTGTAGATTCCGAAATTATTTGGGACACTGTACAAAATAATATTCCCCAACTCATCGGACCATTACAAAAATTGCTCGATAGCGAGAAACTTTTGTAGCTAAACAAATAACCTAGACAGAAAGCTTTAAATAGAATTTTATAAGAGTATTTAAGGAATCGGTGACAAATAGACTTATAAAATTAGACTAAAAATTTTTCTTGAGCTAATTTATAGTTTCGCTCTCCTGATTACTTCATAAAATCGATGAATTTTGATGTCTTGTGGCTGTTAGTATGCACAATTCTAGTTTTTCTCATGCAGCCTGGATTCATGTGCTTAGAATCTGGATTAACTAGAACAAAAAACAATATCAATGTTGCCATTAAAAATCTAGTTGATCTAGGAATTTCGGTATTGATATTTTGGTTGGTGGGTTACGGAATAGCCTTTGGCAGTTCATGGATGGGGATAATTGGCTCAAATAGTTTTTTGCTTAATCCAGAATCTTGGTCGCCGCAATTAATTATTTTCTTTCTGTTTCAGATGATGTTTTGTAGTACTGCGACAACCATTGTTTCGGGTGCCACAGCAGAACGTTTAAAATTCCAGGCTTATGGCATAATCATCATTATCATTTCAGGCTTAATTTATCCTATTTTTAGTCATTGGTCTTGGAATGGCCTCAATCTGGGTGCGGCTAATGGTTTTCTAGGACGAATTGGTTTTATAGATTTTGCAGGCTCTACAGTAGTCCATAGTGTAGGAGGCTGGGTTTCATTAGCGGTTATTTTAATAATAGGCTCCAGAAAAGGTCGTTTTTCCAAATCAGGTGATTCCGAGCCAATTCAAGGCTCAAATCTGAGCTTTTCCGTACTAGGAGTAATGTTAATTTGGCTTGGTTGGCTTGGGTTTAATGCTGGAAGTCTTCTGGAATTTAATAACCTAATTCCTTTAGTGTTACTCAATACTATTCTTGCTGGTGCAGCAGGAATGATCAGTGCGGGATGTCTCAGTTGGCATAAGTTTAAAACTTCCAAAGTTGAACTCCTAATTAATGGTTCTTTAGCGGGTTTAGTCTCTATTACTGCTGCTTGTAATATTGTCTCCCCTTATATTGCCGTTGTTATTGGTTTTGTTGGCGGAGCCATAAGTATTTTGACGAGTTATTTATTAGAGTCTTGGCAAATTGATGATGCAGTTGATGCTATTCCTGTTCATCTAGGAGCTGGGATTTGGGGCACAATGGCTGTCGCTCTATATGGTAGTCCAGAGTTATTAAATACAGGGTTGAACCGATTTAGTCAGCTTTTGGTGCAGTTACTAGGAATAGCAGTATGCGGTGTCTGGTCATTTGGCGTAACCTGGGTTTTGCTGAAGTTGATCAATCGTTTTTTCCCCTTGAGAGTTTCTCTAGAAGATGAAGAACAGGGTTTAAATATTGCCGAACATTTTGCTAAAAGTACCGTTTACGAGATGCTTAATGTCATGAATCGACAAGCAACAGAGCAGGATCTGAGTCTTCGAGTCCCTGTTGAACCCTTTACCGAAATTGGCCAGGTAGCTAATCGCTATAATCAGGTAATTGATAGCCTTGAATCCTCATCTTTAAAGCTCAAAAATTTTAATGCTGAATTAGAAAAGGAAGTTCAACAACGCACAGCAGAATTATCTATTGCGAAAACCCAAGCTGAAAAGGCTAATCAAGCTAAAAGTCGCTTCCTTGCCAATATGAGTCACGAATTGCGAACTCCACTTAATGCCGTGTTGGGCTTTACTCAATTAATGAGTCGGGACTCTAACCTCACTACCAAACAAAAAGAAAATTTGAATATTATCAATAGTAGTGGAAAACATTTACTATCGCTGATTAATGAAATACTCGATCTATCTAAAATTGAATCGGGTCAAATGACTTTTAATGCCAATATTTTCGACCTCCCTAGTTTGCTAAATACCTTAGAGCAAACTTTTAGATTGAAAGCTGAAGATAAAGGTATTGAACTGATTGTAAAATACGCCTCAGATCTACCTCAATTTGTCGAAACTGACGAACAAAAATTGCGTCAAGTTTTAATGAACCTTCTAAGTAACGCAATTAAGTTTACGAAAAAAGGCCAAGTAATATTACGAATGTCAGCGATTAGCAAGGGCGCAAAATTAACTACAATCAACTGCGAAGTAGAAGACACCGGCTATGGTATCGCTCCAGAAGAATTAAAAAATATATTTGAACCTTTTGTTCAAACTAGCAGTGGTCGAGAAACTCAGAAAGGAACTGGTTTGGGGCTGGCAATTAGTCGCAAATTTGTTCAGCTCATGGGTGGCGAAATAACAATTACTAGCATGTTAGATCAAGGAACGATCGCGAGATTTAATATTGTTGTGACATCAACTAATCCAGAACAGATTTATGCAGAAAATGTTTATCAGAAGGTAATTGGGCTAAAACCAGGCCAACCAAATTACCGGATCTTGGTTGTAGACGATCGCTGGGAAAATCGCCAATTATTAGTACAACTTCTAGAATCAGTTGGGTTTAAGGTCTCAG
This sequence comes from Cyanobacteria bacterium P01_F01_bin.143, assembly GCA_039190385.1. Lineage (GTDB taxonomy): Bacteria > Cyanobacteriota > Cyanobacteriia > Cyanobacteriales > Xenococcaceae > Xenococcus. Next base: position 10,906 of record JBCCYD010000027.1, read on the forward strand.
AAGCAGCTAATGGCCAAGAAGCAGTTCAAATATGGTCAAGTTGGCAACCTCATCTGATCTGGATGGACATGCAAATGCCTTTATTAAATGGATACCAGGCGGCTGGACAAATCAGGTCTCAGATTAATGGACAAGATACAGTAATTATTGCCTTAACTGCTAGTGCTTTTGAGGAACAGAGAGCCGCCATTCTTAAAGCTGGCTGTAACGATTATGTTCGAAAACCTTTCCTTGAGAAAATAATCTGGGAAAAAATGGCGGAATATTTAGGGATCGAGTACATCTACGAAGAAAGTGCATTATCTCATCAAAATACTAGCAAAAAGACAAGTTTAAACTTGGAGGTTTCCGCATTACAATCAATGTCAATCGAATGGATAGATAAGTTACGACAAGCAACCATAGAGTTGGATTCAGGATTGATTGCTGAGTTAATAGGACAAATTCCTGAAGAAGATATTCTACTCGCACAAGCACTTCAATATAAGCTAAAGAATTTCAATTTCGATCAGATATTACATTTAATAGATCAGGCAAACAACAAATAGTTATTGATCTGTGATATTTAATTGATTCAATGTTTATTTAGCTTAGTAACTGGGAAAAATATACAAAATAGTATCTCAAATTTTTGATCCTTGAACACATCTCTAGTTACGAATTCAAAAAAGGCAAATATTCTCATTGTTGATGATACTCCGCAAAATTTGGAGCTACTCTCCAATTTGCTTTCAGAGCAGGGGTTTAATGTCCGCTGTGCTATTAATGGTTCATTAGCATTAAATTTTGCTCGAAGAGGTTGGTCAGACTTAATTTTGCTTGACATTAATATGCCCGGCATGGATGGCTATCAAGTATGTGAGTCTCTGAAGGACCTAAGTATTACAAGGAATATACCGATCATATTTATAACGGCTTTAGACGAAAGTTCCAACAAAGTACGGGCTTTTTCTGCTGGAGGAGCTGACTATATTACAAAACCGTTCCAGATCCAAGAGGTTCTGGCTAGGGTAGAACATCAATTAGCTCTTAAATCAGCATTAACCCAAATTCAAAACTTAAACCAAAATCTTGAATCTCAAGTTAGAGAAAGAACGATTCAACTAGAGCAGGCTAATTTGATTTTGGAAGAGGAAATCCAAGTCAGGAAAAAGACTGAGCAAACTCTTAAAGTAAGTGAAGAACGCTGGCGAAGTTCTATCACTGATGCACCATTCCCCATTATGCTGCACTCAGAAAGTGGTAGAGTTTTACAGATTAATAAGATTTGGACCAAGCTAACGGGCTACGAACATGCCGATATGCCAACTATTTCCGATTGGACAGAACAAGCCTATGGCATCCTTTCTAGCATTGCTAAAACTAAAATAGATAGCCTTTATGAAATTGATTGCCCTGTAGATGAAGGTGAAGTTGAAATTACGACAAAGCTTCAAAATAAACTGATTTGGCATTTCAGCTCGGCACCTTTAGGAAAGTTAAGCAATGGCGAGCGGTTGATTATTTCCATGGCAATGGATATTACAGGGCGCAAAAAAATGGAAGCCCAATTAGTTCATAATGCCTTACATGATAGTCTAACTGGACTACCAAATAGAACTTTATTAATGGAGCGTTTAGAAATCGCTTTAAAGCATCTTAAGCATAATAAAAACTATCATTTTGCGGTACTCTTTCTAGATTTAGATCACTTTAAACGAGTGAATGATAGTTTGGGCCATCAAATTGGTGATCAGTTTTTACTGAAAATAGCTCAAATATTTCAGTATTCTCTCCGGGAGATAGATTTTGTTGCTCGTTTAGGAGGAGATGAATTTGTTATCTTATTAGAAGACATTTGTGGGATTGATGAAGCCACATTGACAGCTAAACGCATCCAAAACTTACTCGCACAACCTTTCATACTAGAAGAACATACGGTTGTAGCCTCAGCTAGTATTGGCATAGTTTTAGGAAGTCCCGACTATTGCTACGGTGAAGAACTGCTAAGAGATGCTGATGTTGCTATGTACAGAGCTAAAGAAGCAGGACGAGCTCAATATGAAATTTTTGACCGTCAAATGCATTTTGAAGTACTACAACGTTTACAACTAGAGAGTGAACTCAGACAAGCTGTTTTAAATGAAGAGTTCATTCTTTATTATCAACCGATTATGGATTTATCTACGGTCAGGCCATTAGGATTTGAAGCCTTGATTCGCTGGCAACATCCCAGTGGTCAATTAGTATCTCCCAATCAATTTATTACTCTTGCAGAGGAAAATGGCTTGATTGTGGAAATAGGGGATTGGGTCTTGCATAATGCTTTAGCTCAACTGAAAACTTGGGAGCAAAAGCTGGACAAAGATCTTTCAAAACTGGAAATGAGTGTTAATGTTTCTGGGAAACAGCTCTATTCCGGAAATTTAATTCAAAGAATAGACCATGCTCTTTCTCAAACTGGAGTCGATGCCAATTGCCTTAAACTAGAACTTACTGAAAGTGTGCTTATAGATACGGATTCGGTAAAAAAGGTTCTGGAGTCTATTAGGGAGCGGGATATTAAGCTTAGTATAGATGACTTTGGGACGGGGTTTTCTTGTCTAGGATATCTAAATCAGTTCCCGATCAATTATCTTAAAATTGATAAATCCTTTGTGGAAAATATACATTGTGATCATGGAAGTTTAGCCATTGTTAAGGCTATTATTGCTTTGGCTAAAAATCTTAATATGAAGGTTATTGCCGAAGGGGTAGAGGAGCAATCCCAACTAATGTCGCTTCAAGAAATTGGCTGTGATTATGCTCAAGGTTATCTATTTTCTAAGCCTCTTGACCCGGAATCTACTCAAGAATGGCTAATGAAGGTAGTTTAGTAAGTAATATCACATGGTTTTTAATCCTCGACTGAATCGCAGAGCATTACTTTCCTATGGCGCGATCGCGCCAAGATATCTAATAAAGATTGTTTTCCTGAAAGTCCAAAATAATTGAGTTGAATTCTCCTTCGACTGCTAATCCTTTAATGAGCATACTTAAAGTTATTAGGTATCAAGAAGCTCTGCATTATCAACTACTAATGCATAATCTTGCCATGTAGTATCATCATATGGTGGCCTTGCATTTGCTACTAGATTTGCAGCGATAATCCGCACTTCATAATCTCCTTCTGGTTCTTTAATATAAACACATTCAATATTGTTTAAGGAATCAAATGTTCCCCCTGGTTGTGAAAAACCAGAATCAAAAACATTGCCCTTATAAACTTGACTTGTTTGTAGCTCTGATACTTCCAAATCAAGATCGTTTACTAAACTAGGAATAGCATCAGAAGCCCCAGGAGCATCTGTCCAGACAAGTGTAATTCGTAGTGGTCTATTTTCATCTACTGGCCTCACTGTCAGTAGTCGCTCCTCACCATTTGTTACAAAAGGCTGATCCTGATCGAAGAATAAGCGTGGACCACGATCTGAGTCAGGAAAATCTTGAAAAATATTACTTAAGCTAACGCGACCCCAACCCTGATCATTATTAGGAATATTCGTAACTATTCCACCATTGCCATCTGAGCCACCAGCTTGATCTACTGCCGAATTTATAAGTAAAGCTTTAATCATAGCGGGACTGGGATTGCTTCCACTGTTACGCTGACGCCACCACTGAATTAATAGTGCACAAGCACCGGCAACGTGAGGGGCTGCCATTGACGTACCAGTGAGATACAAATAACGATTGATAAATTGTCCTGGATTAGCAGGATCAGGTTCACCGGTTCCAGGGATAGGAGAAAGCCAAAAACTAGAAGTTGTATGAGATCGGGCTGAAGCCACATTTGTTCCAGGAGCAACTATAGTTGGAAGAATCCGCCCATCACGTGCTGGACCACGACTAGAACTATTGATAATTCCACGAATATCATCAGCTTCACCAAAGTTTGGTCGGAAGGTTAGCGAGTTCCCGACAATAATTGTATTTTTATTTTCTTTGGGAGAAGTAATTGTGCTTGGATTGGGACCTGAATTCCCCGCTGAGAAGACGATAACAAGATACTCCAGAGTACTAGAATCAGGATCGGGGTCGCGAACTAACTGGTCAAAGCGTCGAGCATTAGCCGTATAACCAATTCCAGCGCCACCGAGATCCCACCAGCTATTGTTCATGATTTCAGCTCCGTTAGTGACCGCGTCACGTGTTAGATTGCTAAAATCGGTAGGAGGCCATGGAGATTCATCAGCGATAGCATTTTGATTAACATAACGAGCTTCAGGTGCCACCCCTAAACCCCAAATGAAACCTTCCCCACCTGGCTCTTCTTGTCCAGACGCAGCATTTCCTAAAGCAATTCCGGCAACATGTGTACCATGACCATTAGTGTCTGTCTCTCCATCACCGTTGGTATAGTCAATAAATTCTGTTTGTCTACCACGCAAATCAGAATGTCCAATAATATTATTTTGAGAATTGGCATCCACTCCAGAGTCGCATATTGAGATAGTAACACCGTCACCATTAACCCCAACGGTTTCTAGCCAATTTAAATATCCTTGTACTGGGCCAGTATCCGGTGCAGGAACACCATTGAGATTCTCAGCAAGAATTTGGCACTCTCTTTCCCCTTCTAACCCAGCTTGATTTGATGCATACTCAAGCCATCGAACTGGAGGAAGACAGGCTAATACTGGTAGATAAATTGAATCCACTTCAATAATTAATCTTAAATACTTACCACGATGCTCTTCAGGACTTGATCTTTGCATGATCCTCGCATCTATTCCCCGAAGACTTTCTTCAACTACAGAAAACTCTGATTCAGGAAAAACTCCAACACTGAGGTATCGCAAAATTCCATAGGCCTGATTTAGATTTGGGCAAATACGATAAGCAGGCTCAAATGGACTTGTCCAGACAACAAATGAATATTGCTGAAGTCTCTCGATCACAGCAGGGGAACCAACAACAAAAAGACCATATCTACTGATTTTCTCAACAACTTGCACTCCGGATTGAGTAATCTGATCGATGAGACTGCGATTCGGAGGGATTGCAAGCTGAACAAGATGATGTGTCCAAGTATTCGCCAACTCAGCAGGAACTCTTAAACCTATTGGCAAAGACGGAGGTGCTGATTCAATATTAATACGATAGCTTCCCACATGTAGAATATTTGTTTCAGGAAGAGTTTTGACTCGAAAACCGCGAGCTTCAAGATCTGTTAGTTGTGAAGACTCAGCACTAACAAGAGTGCCTTGGGGAAACTGTTGCTCAATGTTAACTCCAATATTATCCGCTTCTGTTCGGACATTTCTGGAGAAAGCTTCGAGAGTTAATTCTCCCCGTGGTGTAACTAGAGCTTTTTCAGACATATTCAATAATTCCTAATTTATCTTAATAAAGGATTTCTCAGGTATCCTCCTAGATTAGGTAAAATTTTGAAGAACTCGTAAGAGGATTAAAGAAGAGATAGCTTCATATTGATTAGCACTGAAGAACCAAATTACCTAACAGCACAAGAGCAAAAATGAAGCTTAAAACATTTCTTAGTATATCAACTCAGCAAGTTTAAATATATTGGTGGCAAGATTACTTAATGAAGTAAATAATGGTGTTGCCTAAATCTTGTACATAGATTATTACGGTTGATATGGTTTTTAATCCTCGACTGAATCGCAGAGCATTACTTTCCTATGGCGCGATCGCGGCAACCTCGCTACTTTTTCAATCACCAAGCTGGGCTGCTAATTTAGCATCTTACAAAGGCCCCAACGTCATATTGATTCGTTTTGGCGGTGGAGTGCGACGTCGCGAAACTATTAATCCCGAACATACTTACGCGCCGTTTTTGCGTCATGTATTAGCTCAACAGGGAACTCTTTTTACTCAAATGGAATTAGATCAGATCGAAGGAGTAACGACCAGTCACGGCGAAGGTACTTTATATCTGCTGACAGGAAAATATGGAGGTTTCATTAACTCAGGAGCTTTTAGCGATCGCTTTGAATCCCAAGTCCCAACTTTATTTGAATATCTTAGGAAAAATTTTGCGGTTCAAGACCATGAAGTCCTTTTAATTAACGGCGAAGATCGCACTTCAGAAGAATTCTTTTCCTTCAGTAATCATCACTTGTTTGGCGTAAACTACCGCTGTCAAGTTCTTAGTCTCTATCGTTTTAAGGTATATCGCCTACGACAACAAATTGAGGCAGGGTATTTTCAAGGCGAAGAGTTACAACAAAAAACCAAGGAACTTCAAAAACTGGAAAATCTAGATTATCGCAATCAAGGACGCTATGTTTATACTCCCTACCTAAGTCGGTTTTGGGATGAATGGTATCAATATTACGGTGATTCTGGATTGATTAATCCTCGGGGCGATCGCGTTTTAACAGAACTGGCTATCTGGGCATTACAACGGTTACGACCTAAGTTTTTAATGGTCAATTATAACGACCCCGATTATGTTCATTGGGGTTTTCCCGCTCATTACACTAACGGCATTGCCATTATTGATCGCGGTATTCAACGGATCTTTGAAACAGTATCGGCCGATGCAGAATATCGAGATAATACTATTTTTTGTATCGTGCCAGATTGTGGAAGAGATTCTAATCGATTTCTCTCGGTGCCTTTTCAGCATCATTTCAATTCTCGCTCAGCCCATGAAATTTTTGCTCTGTTTGTCGGCAAGGGAATTAAAACTAACCAAATTATTAATCGAAAAGTATCTCAGATTGATGTAGCGCCCACTTTAGCTCAATTAATGGGATTTAAAGCAAATTATGCAGAAGGGAATATTCTCGAAGAGGTATTTATCTAAATTAAATTATGAGAAAGGAAAGTTGGTATGGGAAAACGTCTGCTCCGATTTTTTTTGTGGCTTGGGATCTGTACAATCTGGTGTCAAAATCTTTTAACTGCGATTTTGGCTTTGGGCTGGATTTATCGTTGGATACGACATCGTGTTAGTCAGCAGTTGTTTAAAAGTTCACCAATGGTGGACAAAATTTCCTGGCAACAGTTTGCGAGTAACCATGAATCGCTTACACCAGTTCGTGATTTGCCCCATCTATTCCGCAAGCAGCCAGGAATTATTGGCCCCAAAAATTCCTGGTTCAAATGTCTTCATAAATGGCTCCATGCTTGTTGGCTCAATTTTCGGGTTGGGTTAGGCGGGATTGTAACAACTTGGAGTTTGACCCTGTTTCCCTGCACGATGTATGCGATCGCCTGGTATACAGGATGGCATATTTCCTTTACCAAAATGTATGAGGAATCGGCTACCGGCGCGTCATTGGGTTTTTCAGGACTGTTACTTTTGACAATGCTCATGTTGTATCTTCCTTTAGCCCAGGCACGTCATGCTTTTACTAATGATTGGCGGAGTTTTTTCGATTGGCGATTTGTCACTGCTTTGCTCTGGCGAAGACCGTTGCAACTTTTCTTGTTGGCAATTGGTTATCTCATAGTGAATTTTGTGCTGACTTTCTTTAAGATATTGCCGACCTTTTTCACAGTGATCAATCCTGCCCTGGAAAATCTTTCCGCGATCGCGGCGCTAGAATTACTCAATCAATATTATTTTTACACCGGGGCGATCGCATTTTTATTGTTGTTAGCTCTGCGAACCATGGTTGGAAATATTTATAGTAGTGCTCTACTGGAACTATGGCATCAGTCAGTTCTCAAACCAGAAGCATTTAATCGTGAGGAAATTCGCCTGTTGGAATTACTAGAAATTGAATATGGCGATCGCGATAAAAAACCAAGTCTCGGAAGAAAAATACTGACCATTCCAGTCAATATCAGTTATCGAGGAGTAATGATAACCTTGACTGTGTTTGTTTGGAGTCTTTTTAATTTCATGCCCTTTGTCTCAGAGTTTTTCAACTACTATCCCGTCAGAGGATTTCTTAACCAACCGCTTGTTCAACTTCCTTGTTTCCGATATGTCCCAACACATCTAGAAACCAAGGTTACAGCCCAGCAACAACTCTGAGTCATTAATTTAGTGGTGGTAGTTTCCTGATACTATGATCAATAGATATATTTGTTGAACTTATTATTTTAATTAGAAAAAATTATGAGCGATCGTCCTATTATTCTTGGTGTTGTCGGAGACAGTGCCGCTGGTAAAACAACTTTAACTAGAGGAATAGCTCAAGTATTTGGCGAAGAAAATGTCACAGTCATCTGTACGGATGACTATCATCGCTACGATCGCAAACAAAGGGCAGAAATGGGAATCTCCGCATTACATCCAGACTGCAACTATCTCGATATTATTGAACAGCATCTAGATCTATTGCGTAACGGACAAGCAATTCTCAAACCAATTTATAACCATAGTACTGGAGCTTTTGATCCTCCCGAATATATCGAACCTCGCAAATACGTTATTGTCGAGGGACTTCTGGGTTATTCCACCAGAAAAATGCGGGATAGCTATGATGTTAAAACCTATTTGGCTCCTCCCGAAACTCTACGAACATCTTGGAAGGTAAAACGGGATACTCGCAAACGAGGCTATAACGATGAACAAGTATTGGAGCAACTAAGAAAAAGAGAACCTGATTCTGAATCTTTTATCCGTCCTCAAAGAAAATGGGCAGACGCGGTTATTTCGTTTTATCCTCCCAGTGATGAATCTAAGCGCAATGATCTTTTGCTCAATGTTCGTTTAATTTTACGTCCGACAATTCCCCATCCAGATTTTACAAATATTTTAAATGAGGAAGCGAGTCATCTAAGCTCAGCAATTCGTTTAGGATTAGCTCGGGATATGAGTAAACCTGTAGATGTTTTGGAAGTTGATGGACATGCTACGGCAAATCAGGTTAATGAGTTGGAAAGATTGTTATGTAACGAAGTTCCCGATTTGGGTAAGTTTTGTAGCTTAGAAGGTAATCAAGAAGTAGGAACTATTACTGGTACGACTGGCGAAATTTTGCGAAGTTATCCTTTGGCTCTGACTCAGTTATTGATTGCCTATCATATGTTAAAGGCTTTAAATTAGTCTGTTTTCGTTAATAATTTAAAATCAAGACAGCCAAGGAGGTGGGTTATTGGATTTTCGGTAAATCCGGATCAAGTTTCTTCTCGCGTTATGAAAACGCATTTTCATTTGTCGCTCATAAGAAAGTGTTAATGCTACTTCAAGTTGCTGATCTACAATGATTTTTGCTGCATATTCTGCGGTAATAACACCTGACAATAAAGCCATGATCACACCCCGCGAACTTGCAGGATCTAGCACCATAGCAGAATCACCTAAAATAAAATAACCTTCGCCAGCCAATTTAGATACACAACGCCAGGTAACATCACCACCCCGCGCACCTAAAGTACCTGCCTGGTTGTGAAATGAGGTGTCTCTACATCGGCCATCCCAATCGAGGCGTGTCACACAACGAAGGTTTGGCTTGATATCTGCTTGCCATGTCCAACCGTACTTATCAAAGCTAAATCGTGGTAAATTGCTTTTTTCATTGTCGAGAGAATAGTTTATCTCAAGATACTTAGTTTGTGCCATCAATTTGGGAGAGAAAGTATCGATAGGAATCTCTAACTGACTCGCCAGCCAATGCTTTCTACCACTAGCGTCTAAAGTAACCTTAGCGTTGATATTAAGGCCACATGAGGTTTCTATCCCAACGACCCTATCGCCTTGTTTCAGCACACCTGTTGCTTTGCTGGTAATCAACTGAGCACCACGGGCCAATGCCAATGCTTGTAAACGAGAGTCAAAGTCAGCTCCCCAAGCCTGATAACCTTGCCAAGGACCATCTTCGTCAGAGCCAAAGGCATGATATTCTTGCTCTCCAAGACTGTCAAACCAAATCCCTCCAAATCGCAGATATTCCGCTTCTTTGAGTATAGACTGAGCATCAATATGTTTTAGCAAAGACTCAACACCAGGATGAAGCGATTCCCCACATCGATCGCGGGGAAAATTCCGTGCTTCTACGATCACAACCTGCATATTTGCCAGCAAAAGGCTCAGGGCGGCAGCCAAGCCAGCTGGACCTGAACCTACGATAACCACATCAGTAGTAATATCGATATTTTCAATCATTCAATCACAATATTAATATCAATATCGATCCAAGCGCTATCTAAATTTTGCACAAATAGCTTTTTAGCACTCACTTGAAACTCAACAACACCTTGCAAACTATATCTTTGACGTGTAACAGGATTGTCCGCAACGTCTTCAACAGATGCATTGTCAACTATCGCAAATCGGTAGATATAGCCTGCACCTGACAGAAGCGAGTCAGCTTTCGGCAGCTCCTCACTATTCCATTGATTCCAGTCATCAACTTTCTCCGCATTGACGAGCCATAGCTCATTGTTGGGCACTGTTTGATTTGTCAAAGTGCCAAAGCATAACCTCAACACGTCCATGCGTTGGATCATTTCCGCAGCATCTACCTGATCAAGGCCATTGAAACCAATTGTGCCAACAAGGGCGTTACTTACGTAGTCAGATCGATTGCGATGGGCTGAATTAACAAACTCCTGCCCGCCTTCTATTTCGATAAATGGTCCGTATTCCCCATCCCAACCTCGGTTGCTGATAACTTCATTCCGCCTAACGCGTGGATGATTCGGATGATAGCCCAACTCGCTATCAAGTAAGGGCTGTGCTGTGGGTGACCCAGAGATGTTGAAGGTACGAGAAGAATCTGGTGCCGCAGCTGGCCAGTACGAATTTAGAGCGGCACAAAGTTTTGCATCTTCCAGGAATGGACTGCCCAAACCATAAGAAGCATAGGTATCCGAACCATTTACAATATGTGTTGAAATATCCCAGCCAGGGGCAAATACATCGGCTGCTGCATCTGGCAACCAACTAAGCGCCCGACAGGGTTTGTCCGCTGGGTCAAAAGCATCTCCATGAGCAGCACTACCAATAATGCTTGTGACAGTGAAATTTGCATGATCACTTGGTGGAAATGCTGAAGCCTGTGTGAGTGGATTTTTCAGCGAGATATTCGGTGACCTACGAACCAAATTAGCCTCAACCGATAATGAACGTGCAAAACGCCCATCACTCAATGGCCTGGGTCCACCTTGGTTGAAATGCAGTCGATTATTCCGTAAGATGTCGGCCAAATTTAAACCAATATCAGCGTTATACAGTTCCTCTACCCAACGTTGAATATCCAGTTGTCTGATCAATGGAAAAAAGTCGACAGCCGTGACCAAAGAATAAGCGCAAGCTTTTGGCAAGCCACTCAAGCCAGATACCTCAACAGCAATAACACCATCGCAGGAATCATCAATAAAATGCGCTGCCTCATATCCGCCTTTTACGAGCACTTGATCCTGAAACTCAGTTGCAGATAAGGTCTTATTTAAATCTTCCGTACTGTCATTGCCCACAAATTTATGTCGAATATTGGCGTATTCTGGTGCGGCTCTACCTAACGGTGCTCTTAATGATAAGGAGCTGAAAAAACGATTGCCACTGATTTGGTTTCCATCTTCTTCTTTTCTCTCTGGAACCTTAAAACGAACTAACTGCTCTGTCCCATCTACCTTCTGAGTTGCCGTTCGTGCTAGTTTATCATGGTGATGAGATACAACTAACACTGAATCACCGACAGATTCTAAAGAAACCAGGTCGGGATCATTGTTAGAATCACGCACAAACGGAAAAGCATCGATATCGAAAATATCTAAAGGCTCGATAAAATCAGGATTATCGGGAGAATCTATGTGTAAGCGACGCAACTTCTCGTTAATATGATACTCACTAAAATTGATACTATCAATCGTTATGGGAGCACCCAGCTCATCGAGTAAACATTCATCGCCAGCAAAAATCTTATGTACTGGGAACAAGAATATTTGCTGATTATCGGATGGCGAAGCACGAAAAACTGCATCATCACTGGTGGGAGCTCGACGCTCGGCAATAAATACTCCGTAACGGGCAGGTAGTACCGCAGCACCTCTCTCACTTGCGGCAGGTGAAGATGTATAGGATCGCTTCGGCGCATCGTAACGTGACGCTTCAGTACCGATTCTTGACACACCACAACGAGAAAAACCTAGATCAGCATGAATCTTATGTGGGCTATTTTCAGCAATACGATACTGATAGGCAAACACGGCAAGCACTGGATTGTCGAAAGAACTAAGAGAACGACGAGCCAAGCCGTAAATATAATTTTCCAGATTGTCTAATTCGCCTAATGTAGGATAAGCCTTAGGATTATTGTGGGGGGTGCCATCATTTGTCGGATGAACATTGGGACTCGCTAAGGCATGATACAACAAACTAAGCGCTGGCTTGCCTGGTTCAATGCCTCGCTTCCCACTATCGGAAAAGTCCCCAAGACCAGTTAGATCACGCCGTATTGCAGGAAGAAGTTTTTGACACTCCGCGCCCAAATCCTCTGCTGTAATATCAAGACCATGTTGGTCAAACCATTCTTTCCAGCCGAATGCGACCAATCTGTTTAAATCATTTCGTACTTTATCTACTAATGCCACATTATTACTCCTTAAAAAAAACGTAGAGTCGTAATTTATTGGGTAAAAAATTTTGTAGTAGGGACGTGTATTACCACATCCCTATTAAAGTTATGTAGTTATAGTAACAGAATCGAAAATGATTTATTCGATACCTTCAATCTTGTCTTCAACTTCTTGATACAATTCCCGCAGTCTATCGAGATTTTCTTCACTAGTTTCCCAATAACCACGACCATTAACCTCAAGTAAAGTTCCGACAATCTTACGGAAAGAATTGGGATTCATATCCATCAGACGCTTACACATTTGGGGGTCATCAATGAAGGTTGTATTAACATCCTCGTAAACCCAGTTATCAACAGCATCCGCTGTAGCACTCCAGCCCATAGTATTAACCAAACGCTTGGAAAGCTCGCGCACACCTTCATAACCGTGACTTAACATACCCTCATACCATTTGGGGTTAAGCAACTTAGTCCGCGCATCTAAACGCACAGTTTCTGATAGAGTACGAATTTGCGCATTAGCCGTAGTAGTATCCGCGATAAAAGCGGTAGGTTTTTTACCATCATCCCGCAAACTGGCCACGATTTTGGTCGGGTCAGAATCAAAGTAATGGGAGACATCAGTTAAGCTAATTTCTGAAGAATCGAGGTTCTGGAAAGTCACTTCGGCAGTTTTAAGAGATTTTTCAAATATCTGACGATTTTCGCTCATAATTCCTGGATTATCAGAATCAAAAGCAAAAGACTTCCGATTGAGATACATATCCTGTAACTCCTTTTCCTCTTCCCAACTACTATTTTCTACCGCCAAATTAATGTTAGAAGAATAGGAACCAGAAGAATTAGAGAAAATCCGAGTTGCTGCTTGACGCAGATTAATACCCATTTCTTCAGCTTGTTCGAGGGCATGCTTGCGAACAAAATTCATCTCCAAAGGTTCGTCGGCTTCAGCTGCCATTTTCACTGCTTGGTCGAGCAGATTCATTTGGTTAATAAACAAGTCACGGAAGACCCCAGAACAATTAACCACCACATCAATTCGAGGACGACCCAATTCTTTTAGGGGAATCAACTCTAACTTATTAACTCTTCCTAAAGCATCAGGTACAGGACGAACTCCCACCATCCACATGATTTGGGCTAGAGATTCACCGTAGGTTTTGATGTTATCGGTTCCCCAAAGAACACAGGCGATGGTTTCTGGGTAATTATTATCGTCATTATCCTGCTTTTGTCTAGCAATTAATCTATCGACTACCACCTTGGCGCATTTGACAGCAGCTAAAGTAGGAATAGATTGAGGATCAAGAGCATGGATATTTTTTCCTGTCGGTAAAACATTGGGATTACGAATTGGATCACCACCAGGGCCAGGTAGAACATATTCCCCTTCTAAAGCTTTGAGCAGTCCGCCTAATTCTTGGTCGGCACAAACTTGCTCTAAACAAAATTCGAGATATTCAAACAGAGGTTTGAGCAGTTCTTTGTCTACATTGAGGTAACCCAAATCGTGTAAGGCTGCGATCCAAGGTTCTTTCTTGCCAATCTTAAGGAAGTTTAATTTAGAAACCATTGAAACCCTGCCTTCCGCATCGATTTGCGCTCGGACTAAGGCTCCTACGGCATCACGAGTTGCTTGGGTAATATCTTGGAATAGTTGGACATCTGTTAGGACACCGCGATCGTTATTAGCGTAAACTTCATCGATATTCCGCTCGATGCTTTGGGCAATAATCCTAGGTAAAGAGACAATTTCATCTTCTTCACGATCTAGAGATGCAATATTAACTAAAGTCGCGATCGCCTCTTCAGCAGTTGGCGGCTTACCAATCACATGCAAACCACAGGGCAACAGACGAGATTCAATTTCCATCAGTTGCTTGTAAACCAAGCCAATAATCGTGTCTCTTTCTTCTTGAGTTAACTCTTTAGCGCTCTTTTCTGGAAAATCAATATCTTTATCGAGATTAACAATCCGTGCTTGATCCATGACCGTATCAACAATCTGGATACCGCGACCGCTATCTTTAAGACTTTGGTAAGAACCAATCAATTCCCCTAATTCTTTCAATCCTTTATACAATCCAGCATTTTCTGCGGGCGGAGTCAGATAAGAAATAGTCGAAGCATAACCCCGTCGTTTAGCAATAGTTGCCTCAGAAGGATTATTGGCCGCGTAATAATAAATATTGGGAATTGAGCCAATCAAACTATCGGGATAACATTCCCCAGACATACCCATTTGTTTCCCTGGCATGAACTCCAAAGAACCGTGAGTTCCAAAATGCAATACAGCATCGGCTTGCCAGATTTGCTCTAAATAGGTGTAATAGGCCGCAAATCCATGATGGGGAGAAGCAGATTTGGAGAA